>NZ_JBHYUG010000061.1:49164-50225 GCF_042749375.1 Streptomyces sp. NPDC059477
CCCGCCCCCGGCCCCCCCCCCGCCCGCCCCCGCGGGCGGGGCCGCCCGGGGACGGGCAGCCGGTGAACCGTGCGGAATCGCGGAGTGCTCAGAGGCGGGTCCAGGGGCCGCAGGCGGTGTCGGCTTCGGCCTTGCCGGTGCAGACCTGGTAGGTGAGGGCAGGCGCGGAGGCGGACATGTTCTGTTCGCCGCAGCCGGTGGTGACGCCGTTCGCGTCGCTGATGGTGCGGGTGGCGATGCTGCCGGTGTTGCTCCGGTAGGTGTAGTGCGTGCGTACGCCCCAGTTGTCACTGTAGGTGTCACAGGCGTACACCCTCAGACCGTCGTCGTCGGCCCCGCCGAATCCGCGGTTCTGGCCCTCGGCCTGGACGGTGTACTCGCTCGCCGAGGCCCCGGTCGCGGTGAACAGGAGGGCGCTGGTGGTCGTGACGGCCGTGAGCAGGACCCGAAATGTGTGTCGCATGGTCATCTCCCCTGTGAGTGCGGACTCTCTCCTTGCGAGCCCACTGGCCCGGCCCGGCGGCAGCCGGAACATCCAGGAAGGACATGGGGGCGCAAGAGCGGGAAGAGGTCACCGGGATTGTCCGCCGCTCCCCCCCCCGGGCTGACAGGACTCATGTAGAGACATGGCCCTCGGGGAGGCTCTCAAGCATGCGCACCGGACATGTCACGCTGTAGAGCTACTAACGGGACATTTGCCTTATTCTTGTTCGCTCGTGGACGGGCCGAGATGAGCGGATTTCGGTGTCGACGCTTGCGTCGTTGTTGACCACGATGACGAGGTGGTTGCTCTCGTGGAGGGGGAACTTCGTCGTGGATTCGTCGGGCCACACCCCTGAGCCTCTGAGGGGCCTGTGGGTGCCTGTGCAGGGGCGGATCGACTTCCCGCAGGGTGACGTCCACGACGAAGGGCTCCGTTGTCCCCGCACGCCGTCTTGCAGTTTTCGGTGTCGGCTGCCTGGTGGTTGTGGGTGGGTGGGTTAGGTGAGGGTGATGCCGCCGTCGATGTTGAGGGTTTGGCCGGTGATGTAGTCGTTGTCGAGGAAGATGTGGATGGCGGG
>NZ_JBHYUG010000062.1:0-8076 GCF_042749375.1 Streptomyces sp. NPDC059477
ATAATTCCGGACAACGCTTGCGCCCTACGTATTACCGCGGCTGCTGGCACGTAGTTAGCCGGCGCTTCTTCTGCAGGTACCGTCACTTGCGCTTCTTCCCTGCTGAAAGAGGTTTACAACCCGAAGGCCGTCATCCCTCACGCGGCGTCGCTGCATCAGGCTTCCGCCCATTGTGCAATATTCCCCACTGCTGCCTCCCGTAGGAGTCTGGGCCGTGTCTCAGTCCCAGTGTGGCCGGTCGCCCTCTCAGGCCGGCTACCCGTCGTCGCCTTGGTGAGCCACTACCTCACCAACAAGCTGATAGGCCGCGGGCTCATCCTTCACCGCCGGAGCTTTCAACCCCCGCCCATGCGAGCAGAAGTGATATCCGGTATTAGACCCCGTTTCCAGGGCTTGTCCCAGAGTGAAGGGCAGATTGCCCACGTGTTACTCACCCGTTCGCCACTAATCCACCCCGAAAGGCTTCATCGTTCGACTTGCATGTGTTAAGCACGCCGCCAGCGTTCGTCCTGAGCCAGGATCAAACTCTCCGTGAATGTTTTCCCGTAATCGGGACCACACATCACGAGAGCGGAACAACCAGGCGGAATAAGCCCGGACTGTTCACTGCGTCCTCGCTGTGTTTTTTCTTCAAAGGAACCCTCCCCCGAACCAGAAAACCGGCTCAAGGGGCGGGGTATCAACATATCTGGCGTTGATTTTTGGCACGCTGTTGAGTTCTCAAGGAACGGACGCTTCCTTTGTACTCACCCTCTCGGGCTTTCCTCCGGGCTTCCCTTCGGTGTCCCAAACTCTATCAGTGTTTTTCCGTCGCCCTGACCACCGTCCTGCAGGCATGCAGAAGGCGACCCCGGGATAGGATCTGACAAGTTGGGTGCTGCTAGGCAGAGTCGCCTGGTGCGTTGCTCAGCCCGAAGCAGGAGTACGACTGTACAGGTGGCTCCGGAGCGGGCGCAAACCGATTGGTGCCCGCCCCTAGGGTCGCAGAGCCGTCCTTCTAGTAGGGAACCGGCACTTCATATGACATACCCTGCTGAACAGTGCGCCGTCCGAGACAGGCAGTGACGGCCCATATGGATCTCCACCCCTGGGAGGCTTCCCATGACCACCGTGTCGTCCCCGATCGCAGGACGCGCCATCGGACTGGCCGCAGTGCCGGATCCGGTTTTCTCCGGGGCCATGGTCGGCCCGGGTACCGCCATCGACCCCGTGCGTGAAGCCGGTGAGGCGGTCTCGCCCGTCGACGGCGTCATCGTCTCGCTTCACCCGCACGCGTTCGTCGTCGTGGACAGTGAAGGACACGGCGTGCTCACCCACCTCGGCATCGACACGGTGCAGCTCAATGGTGAGGGTTTCGAGCTGCTGGTGAACAAGGGGGACACCGTCACGCGCGGCCAGGCCGTCGTGCGGTGGAACCCGGCCGCGGTCGAAGCCGCCGGCAAGTCGCCCGTGTGCCCGATCGTGGCGCTGGAGGCGACTGCCGAGGCGCTCTCCGAGCTGCGTGAGGACGGCGAGGTCAAGGCGGGCGACACCCTCTTCGTCTGGCAGTGACGTCGGCACCGTCCTCATGACGGCCAGTAGGGCAACCATCGCGGCGGCGGGACCCGCCGCACTATCGGAGACGGGTGAGATGGAGACAACGCTGCGAGGCGTCGGCGTGAGCCACGGTGTGGCGATCGGCGAGGTTCGGCACATGGGAACTGCGGTGCTCGAACCGCCGGCCAAGCAGATCCCCGCGGAGGAGGCGGAGCGTGAACAGGGGCGCGCTCGCCAGGCCGTGGAGGCGGTGGCTGCGGACCTGATCGCGCGCGGCAATCTGGCGGGGGGCGAGGCCCAGGCGGTGCTTGAGGCGCAGGCCCTGATGGCGCAGGACCCCGAGTTGATGGCCGACGTGGACCGGCGGGTGACGGCCGGCAGCACGGCCGAGCGTGCCGTGTACGACGCGTTCGCCGCGTACCGCGAGTTGCTGGCGAGTGCCGGTGAGTACCTCGCCGGGCGGGTCGCGGACCTCGATGATGTGCGGAACCGTATCGTCGCTCGGCTGCTCGGTGTGCCGATGCCGGGGGTGCCGGACAGCGACGAGCCCTACGTATTGGTCGCCCGTGATCTGGCGCCGGCCGATACGGCTCTGCTGGACCCGACTCTGGTGCTGGGCTTTGTCACCGAGGAGGGCGGGCCGACCAGCCACAGTGCGATCCTGGCGCGGGCACTCGGAGTGCCGGCCGTCGTGGCGCTGCCCGGTGCGGGTGAGCTGGCCGAGGGCACGATGATCGCCGTGGACGGCTCCTCCGGCGAGATCTTCGTGAACCCCACCGAGGAGAAGAAGGGTCAGCTGGAGGCCGCAGCCGCTGAGCGCAGGGCGGCGCTGACCTCGGCAACGGGCCCGGGTGCCACGGCCGATGGTCACAAGGTGCCCTTGCTGGCCAATGTCGGCGGTCCGGCCGATGTGGCCGCTGCTGTCGAGGCGGGCGCCGAGGGTGTCGGCCTGTTCCGTACCGAGTTCCTGTTCCTGGACGACAGCAAGAACGCGCCGTCCGAGGAGAAGCAGGTCGAGGCGTACCGGAAGGTGCTGGAGGCGTTCCCCGAGAGCCGTGTGGTGGTGCGGGTGCTCGACGCGGGCGCCGACAAGCCGCTGGATTTCCTGACGCCTGCCGACGAGCCGAATCCGGCGCTCGGTGTGCGGGGGCTGCGCTCGTTGCTCGATCATCCCGACGTGCTGCGCACTCAGCTGACCGCACTGGCCAAGGCCGCGGAGGGGCTGCCGGTCTACCTTGAGGTCATGGCCCCGATGGTCGCCGACCGGTCGGACGCCAAGGCGTTCGCCGACGCGTGCCGTGAGGCCGGACTTCAGGCGAAGTTCGGTGCCATGGTGGAGATTCCATCGGCCGCTCTGCGGGCGCGTTCGGTGCTCCAGGAGGTGGAGTTCCTTTCGCTGGGGACCAATGACCTCGCGCAGTACACCTTCGCCGCCGACCGTCAGGTCGGTGCCGTCTCCCGGTTGCAGGATCCGTGGCAGCCGGCGCTGCTCGATCTGGTCGCGCTGTCCGCCGAGGCGGCGAAGGCCGAGGGCAAGAGCTGCGGTGTGTGCGGTGAGGCGGCGTCGGATCCGCTGCTGGCGTGTGTGCTGACCGGTCTGGGGGTCACCTCCCTCTCCATGGGTGCCGCGTCCATTCCTTATGTGCGGGCCACGCTCGCGAAGTTCACCCTGGCCCAGTGCGAGCGGGCCGCCGCTGCCGCGCGGGCTTCGGACAGTGCCGATGATGCGCGTGCGGCGGCGCAGGCGGTGCTGTCCGGCGAGTAGCCGCAGGCAGCGGTTCCCGTGGCTGTTCCGTTTCGAGGGGCTCCTCACCGTGTGGTGGGGAGCCCCTCGCGCTGTCAGTGGTGGTGTCCGGTCGCTTCGTCCTCACCATCGATTCCGAGGTCGGGCGGCACGGAGTAGTCGACGCCGGATTCCGGTGAGATGAGGTCGCCGGATTCGACGTCGGTGCAGTAGGCGTCGAAGACCTCGCCCGCGGTGAGGGGTGCGAGTCCGTCGCCGCGCAGGCGCCATCCGTAGATCCGGTCGGTGGTGTCCGGGGCGCTGGTGCGCATCACGAGTCCGCCGGGGCTGTGGGTCGCGATACCGACCGCGAGGACGGTGGTGAACTCCAGGGCTTCGGTCTCGTCGAGTTGGGTGGTGCCTGTGTTGTCCTGGTCGGCGTGGAGTACGGCGGCGAGCATCTCCGGTGTGCCGGAGACGGTGCAGACGAGGTGCCGGTCGCCGGGTGGTGCCGTGTCGAGGACGCGCATCAGGAGGGTGGACGCGCGGGTGAAGGCGGCGCGTCCGATGTCCTCGCCGCAGGTGGCGCAGGCGCCCAGTCGGGCCAGGCACGCGGAGGCGTACTCCCAGGTCGCTTGCCGGACGGCTTCGTCGACGAGGTCTGGGACGAGGTCGTCGAGCGGTTGGCCTTCGTAGGGGACGGCCGGGCCCGTGGCGGCGAGTTCCGCGGTGTAGCGGGTGCGGCTGGAGGGGGTGTCGGGGTCCAGGCCGGTGGCGGTGCAGAACTGGGCGTACTCCTGTGGGTCGAAGAGCGCGACGGTTGTATGGCTGCCCTGGGAGGCGCGTGTCTTGAGCAGGGCTTCGACCTGCCGGAGATAGGTCTGGTGGTCGTCGAAGACGAAGCTGCGGTAACAGCGCATGCTCCGGAAGTCGTGCTCGTCGGTGAGCAGGCCGATGGTGCCGGCGATTTCGCGACGTAGGACGCGTCGCATGGTCTGGTGGTCGGTGTGTGTCATGGCTTCCCCCTGTGTGCAGTCGATCAATGCTCACTCACAGTAACTGGCAGCACTGACAACGGCGTCGGGGGAGCATCCGAGCCGGCCTGCCGATGATTTGTTTCAGCAGGTCAGGGTGGTTTGACCGCAGCGGCTCCGGGGCTGGACCGAGGCCGCCGACGGTCACTTCGCGGGGCTCAGGCGCGCTTGCGGGCCAGGTCCTCGTAGAAGTGGAGGAGGCCGAGATTGTCGATGGAGCCGGGGTTGACCGCTTTTTCCAGTGGGGTGCCCTGGAGCAGGCGCTTGACCGGGACCTCGATGCGTTTGCCGGTGAGGGTATGGGGGATGCCGGGGACCTCGATGACCTCGTCGGGGACGTGGCGGGGGGAGAGTTGCTCGCGGATGGTCCGTTTGATGCGGGCCAGGAGGGTTTCGTCGAGCTGGGCTCCGGGGGCCAGGTGGACGAAGAGGGGCATCCAGTAGCCGCCGTCGGACTGTTCGACGCCGATGACGAGGGATTCCTTGATCTCGGGGAGGCGCTCGACGGCTTCGTAGATGTCCGCCGAGCCCATGCGTACGCCCTGGCGGTTGAGGGTGGAGTCGGAGCGGCCGTGGATGATCACGGAGCCGTGTGAGGTGACCGTGATCCAGTCGCCGTGGCGCCAGACGCCCGGGTAGGTGTCGAAGTAGCTGTCGTGGTAGCGGGTGCCGTCGGGGTCGTTCCAGAAGCGGATCGGCATCGAGGGCATGGGGTTGGTGACGACGAGTTCGCCGACCTCGTCGATCAGCGGGTTGCCGTTCGGGTCCCAGGACTGGAGGTCGGTGCCGAGGCAGGGGGCCTGGAGTTCGCCGATGTGGACGGGGAGGGTGGGGACGGCGCCGGCGAAGCAGGAGCAGACGTCGGTGCCGCCGCTGACGGAGGCGATCCACAGGTTGTCGCCGACCTCGTCGTGGAGCCAGCGGAAGCCGTCGGGCGGCAGGGGGGAGCCAGTGGTGGCCACGCAGCGCACCGAGGACAGGTCGTGGTCCCGCGCGGGGTGCGCCTCCGCCTTGCGGCAGGCCATGACGTACGCGGCGGAGGTGCCGTAGAGGGTGGCACGGGTGCGTTCGGCGACGCGCCACTGGGCGGCGATGTCGGGATAGCCGGGGCTGCCGTCGTGGAGGACGATCGTGGTGCCGGTGAGCAGGCCGGAGACAAGGAAGTTCCACATCATCCAGCCGGTGGACGTGTACCAGTAGAAGCGGTCCTCGGGGCCGAGGTCGCAGTGCAGGCCGAGTTGCTTGAGGTGTTCTACGAGGATGCCGCCCTGGGAGTGGACGATGGCCTTGGGCAGGCCGGTGGTGCCGGAGGAGTAGAGCACCCACAGGGGGTGGTCGAAGGGGACCTGTTCGTAGTCGGGGTCCACGTCCGCGGCGGTCAGGGACGACCAGTCGAGGGCGCCGTCGGGGGTCTCGGTGCCGAGCAGCGGGATGTGGACGACCGCGCGGAGGGTGGGCAGGTCGCGGCGGAGTTCGGTGACGGTGTCACGCCGGTCGTGTTCCTTGCCGCCGTAGCGGTAGCCGTCGACGGTGAACATGACGACGGGTTCGACCTGCTGGAAGCGGTCGAGGACGCTGCGGGCGCCGAAGTCGGGGGCGCAGGAGGTCCAGACGCCGCCCACCGCGGCGGTGGCGAGGAGGGCGGCCACGGCCTCGGGGATGTTGGGCAGATAGCCGCAGACGCGGTCTCCCGGGCGTACGCCGAGTGCGCGCAGTTCGGCGGCCAGGGAGCCGACCTGGCGGCGCAGTTCTCCCCAGGTCACCGGTCGCGGTTCATGGGTTTCGTCGACGCACAGGAGGGCTGTTTCGTCCGCGCGGTCGTCTGCCGCGCGCAGGGCGTGTTCGGCGTAGTTGAGGGTCGCGCCGGGGAACCATTGGGCGCCGGGCATGGCGCGGTCGCCCAGCACGCGCGTGTAGGGGGTGGAGAAGCGTACGTCGAACCATTCCGTGACGGCCTTCCAGAAGGTTTCCAGGTCGGTCACGGACCAGTGGTGCAGGGCCGGGTAGCCGCCGTCGGCGGGGGCTCCATGATGCTCGGCCGCCCATGCCTGGAACGAGGTGATGCGCGCCTCCGCGACGCGCTGCGGATCCGGCTGCCAGAGCGGCTGTGGGGTGGCGGTCGACATGTGTGGCTCCCGGGACTCTGCGCGTCGTTGCGTCGCCCGCGCGCGGGCTGTGGTGGGCGCGCGACACGGCTGATAGGGACGATGCCATTCGATCGACTCCGACACCAGGATCGGGCCCACATAGTCCGCGTGATGAATATGTGGTCCCAGCACGGGTGAACGGCAGTTGAACGATGCCCACGGGTGGGCTTGTCAATGGCAGGCTGAGCAGCATGGATGGTCGTGACCTGGTGCGTTCGGTGAAGTCGGTCGGTGCTGTGGGGGCAGCCCACAGGTTGCGTACCGTACGGGCCGCTTGGCGCAGGAAGCGGGCGGATGCCGTCGGGCTGCCGCAGCGGGGCGCGGAACGCGCGCGCGTGCCAGGGCCCGTCGGAGAGGTGGAGCCGGGTCCTGGGGGCGGTCTGATCAAGTTCGCGCGCTCGGAGCTGCGGATCATGGTGGCGGTGAACGGCACGGTGTTCTGGGGCTGGGACGGGGCCGGTCCCGAGCCGTCGTACGCGTTGGCCGGCTCGTGTCCGGAGCCGGATCCGCGGGCGGTGCTGGAGCCGGACAAGGACGGCGGCTGGCGGGTGGTGGCGGAGCGGGTGACGCTGGTGATCTCGCGGCACGGGGCGGTCGAGGTGCTCACGCCGGGCGGGGTCACGCTGCGCCGGGAGCAGCCGCCGCGCTGGTGGGAGCCGGTGCAGGGGGGGGTGGCGCGTTGGATGCAGAGGTCGGAGGTGGCGGCGGACGCGCGGTTCTTCGGGCTGGGCGGGCGGGCGTCGGGGCCGCGGCTGCGGGACGGGACGTACCGTCTGTGGAACACGGATCCGGGGCGGGCTTTCGGGCCGGACGACGATCCGCTGTATCTCACGATGCCGGTGCAGTTGGTGGTGGCGGACGCCTCCACGCACTTGATCTTCTACGACACGTCCTGGGACGGGTCGGTGACTCTGGCGGAGGGCGAGGAGGGGGCCGGGTCGGGGCACGACCGGGCCGGGGCGAGCGAGCTGCAGGTGGACGGCGGTCCGCTGCGTTGCTGGGTGATGGTGGGGACGCCCGCGCGCGTGCTGCTGTGCTGGGCCTCGCTCACCGGTGCGCCCGCGCTGCCGCCTGTGTGGGCGCTGGGGCACCATCACGCGCGGTGGGGGTTCGGCAGCGAGGAGGAGGTGCGCCGGATCGTGGCCGGGTACCGGGACCACGGGCTGCCGCTGGACGCCGTGCATCTGGATATCGACCACTTCGACGAGCACCGGGTGTTCACGGTCGATCACGAGCGCTTTCCCAAGCTGGAGGGACTCGCCGAGGAACTGGGGCGGGACGGGATCCATCTGGTGTCGATCGTGGACCCGGCGGTCAAGGCGGAGCCGGGGAACGCGGTGTACGACGGCGGGATGGCCGAGGACGCCTTCGTGCGGGACGCCTCGGGGCAGATCGTGCGGGGGGTGGCGTGGCCCGGGGAGTCGGTCTTCCCGGATTTCACGCACGCGCGTGTGCGTGCGTGGTGGGGTCGACTCTATGCGGAGCGTATAGGACAGGGTTTCTCGGGCTTCTGGCACGACATGAACGAGCCGACGTCGTTCACCGCGTTCGGCGAGTCGACGCTGCCGAGGTCGGCGCGGCACGCGCTGGAGGGGCGTGGGGGCGACCACCGAGAGGCGGGCCCCCGGGGGGGGGT
>NZ_JBHYUG010000062.1:8086-49307 GCF_042749375.1 Streptomyces sp. NPDC059477
GTCCACCGGCCGGCTCGCGTCGGTCATGGAGAAGGTCTTCTCGCTCGGCTTCCTCATCCCCACCTTCGCGGCGCTCTTCCCGACGTTCCTGCTGGCCGCGGCGACGGGTCTGTTCCACACCCGTACGTTCATGGTGTACGCGTTGTGCATGGCGAGGGCGGCCTACGAGGGGCTGCGCGAGCTGTGCCCGCAGGAGCGGCCGTTCGTCTTCTCCCGTTCGGGCTGGGCCGGGATGCAGCGCTACGGCGGCACCTGGTCGGGGGATGTGGCGACGGGCTGGCCCGGACTGCGGGCCTCGTTGTCGCTGGCCATGGGGCTCGGGTTGTGCGGGGTGCCGTATTCGGGGCCGGATGTGGGCGGGTTCGATGGCTTTCCGTCGCCGGAGCTGTATCTGCGGTGGTTCCAGTTGGGGGCGTATCTGCCGTTGTTCCGCACGCACGCGGGTCTGCGGGCGGGGCGGCGCGAGCCGTGGGCGTTCGGGCCCGAGGTGCTCGGGCACGCGCGCGAGGCGCTCGTCGAGCGCAGGCGGCTGCTGCCGTATTTCGTGACGCTGGCGCATCTGGCGCGGCGGACGGGTGCGCCCTATGTGCGGCCCTTGTGGTGGGGGGCGCCGGAGGACCGGGCGTTGCGCGACTGTGAGGATGCGTTCCTGCTGGGCGACGCTCTGCTGGTGGCTCCGGTGATGGACCCGGGCGCGGACCGGCGGGCGGTGCGGCTGCCTCGCGGTCGCTGGTACGACACGGCGACGGAGGTGCCGTACGAGGGGCCCGGGAAGGTGTTGGTGGACGCTCCCCTGGCGCGTATTCCGGTGCTGGCCCGCGCGGGTGCGGTTCTTCCGGTGCGGGGTGCGGACGGCGGGCTGGAGCTGGAGGTGTGGGCGCCCGCGCGCGGGCGTACCGGGAGCGGGCTGGTGGTGGCGGACAGCGGGGACGGGTGGGACGAGCCGGAGATCGAGCGGTACGTCACCCGCTGGGAGGGCTCACGCGTGGTCGTCGAGCGGGAGCGGGAGGACGGCCCGGTCGAGCCGCCCCACCCGGTTCGGGTGCGCGGGCTACCGAAGGAGCGGGATCAGATGTAGCGGCCCTCGAACCAGGCCCTGGCAGCCAGTGTGTGCAGCGGGAAGGCCAGTTCGTCCGCCCTGCGGAGCAGGTGCCAGCCCTCGGTCTCGTCCGTGGCGGCCGACGGGGGCAGGCCCTCGGCGGGGCGTTCCGGGAGGAGACCGAACAGCAGCAGATGGCCGTCGGGCGAGCTCATCGCGTCGGCCAGGCGGACGTCGCGGGTGGCTGCGTCGATGCCCGTCTCCTCCTTCAGCTCCCGGACGACGGCGTGGCGCCAGTCCTCGCGGTCGTCGATGAAGCCGCCGGGAAGCGCGATGCCGCCCCGCGCGGGGGCGATGGTGCGGGTGATGACGACCAGGGCGGTGCCCTGGGTGTCGTACACGGGCTGGAGGGCCACCGCGACCGGCAGCGGGTTGCGGTAGGCGACGGTGCCGCACGACGCGCACGTGCGGGGCCAACCGGTCACGCCCTCTCCGTAGGGCGCTCCGCAGCGCGAACAGTGGGAATCGGGCGCGGAGTTGGGGTGTGGGTTCTCGGACACGTCGCGGACTGTATCCGATCGCCTGGAGGGCGTTCCTCCGGGCGGTGTCGTCGGCCGGTGGCATCGGCTGCTGGTGAGGGATTTTCGCGACACGCGGACATCGTGGTGGGCGTCCGGGTTGGGCTCCGGCTTGGACGCGACGCACCTCCGCTGCCCCTCGCCGGGGCGACCCATGGCAGGCTTTTGACGGATCGTCAGTTTCGGATCGGGAAGGGGTTCTGTCAGGTACACGTACTCCGTTGGTCGCGGGTTGGTTCAGCGCGGGGACGGCTTCCGGCTTCTTGGTACGCGGTGCAGGACCGCAGGGGGATTCACACGCGGTGCGATCTGCACCGAATCCTGCGTGAACGTCTTATGAATTGCCCCTGGGCGTACGCCTTTGGCGTCATCATGCTCGCGTGCGCTCCTGGTCGGATTCTCTCCGCTTCGCGTTCCAGCCCGTGGTCAATCTGATCACCGGGGGGATCGTCGCACTGGAGATCCTGGCCCGCCCGGAGGCCGGTGACATCCTGGCCGAGGCACGACGGGATCCGGAACTCGACGGCACGCTGACGGTGTTGGCGCTGCGTGCGGCGGTGCGCAAGGAGACGATGCTGCCGCTGCACGTCAATGTGTTCGCGGGCACGCTCGCCGATCTCGGCGGGCTGACGCCACTGCACGACGCGGTGCGCCGGGCCGGGCGGCTGCCGTGGGAGGTCACGCTGGATGTCGGCCCGCCCTACACGCACGTGCCTCAGCAGGCACTGCTGGAGGCGGTGGCCGCGCTGCGGGAACAGGGCTTCCGGATCAGCGCGGACGGGGTCGGGGACGGGGATGTACCGCTGCGGCTGCTCACGGACCTGGCGCCGGACCTGGTGAAGCTCGACGCGTCGCTGCTGGCGCGTCGCGCGGCGGTGAAGTCGATGCGCACCCTGAGCGAGGAGATGGGCGCGCTGCTCGCCGTGGAGGGCGTGGAGACGGAACTCCAGTGCGCGGCGGCGCAGTCGGCCGGGGCGCAGCTGGCGCAGGGTGATCTGTTCGCGCCGCCTGCCCGGCTGCCGGTGGCGGAGGTGTACGTGCCGCAGGGCTCCCCCGCGCCCGGCGTGGCGCCGCGGTCGGGACCGTCGGTACAGGAGTTCGTACGGCCCGCGGCGCTGCTGCCGGACTCCGCGTCCGCCGGGCAGGTGCGGGCGCTGCTGACCGGGTCGCCGGACGTCTCCGGGGTGCTGCTGGTGGACCGGGACGGGGTGCCGGTGCGGTCGGTGCACCGCTCGCGGTTCCTGCTGTCGATGTCGGGGCGCTACGGGCACGCCCTGTACGCGGACCGGCCCGCCGCCAAGCTTGGTGATCCGCCGCGGACAGTGGGGGTCCACGCCACCGCGTGGGAGGTGCTGGACGTGGTGGCCGACGGGGACCGGGCGCGTACGTCCGACGATGTGGCCGTGGTCGACGACCGCGGGCGGTGCGTGGGGGTCGTGCGGCTCGCCGATCTCGTACGGGCGCTGTCCGAGACGCGGGTGGAGGAGGCGGCCGGGCTCAATCCGCTGACGCGGCTGCCGGGGTCCGACGCGATCACGGGTGAGGTGGACCGGCGGATCGCGGAAGGCTGGACGTTCACTCTGAGCTGGCTCGATGTCGATCACTTCAAGCAGGTGAACGACGGGGCGGGGTTCGCGGCCGGGGACGAGCTGATCCGGTCGGTGGGACAGACGTTGCAGCGGGTGGCGTCCGGGAGCATGCGTGTGGGGCACATCGGCGGGGACGACTTCCTGGTTCTGGCGGATCCGGAGGGGTTGGATCTGCTGGCTGTCCCGGTGCTGGACGTGCCCTGGTCGGCGGGTGGGCTGCCGGTGACGTTGTCGCTGGCCACGGTGGTGTGCGTGCCGGGGAGTGTGGCCGATCACCGGGAGGCGGCGGCGTGTCTCGCGCCGTTGAAGAAGGCCGCCAAGGCGCTCGATGGGGCGAGCTGGGTGCTGGGGCGGGCCGGGCTGCCGGGGTACGAGATCCGGCGGGGCGCGGGGCCCTCCCCGGGGCGGGCGGGGTGTGCGGTGGCGGAACCGGGGTGGGGCTGAGGGGCGAGGGAGGCCCTGTGGGCGGGAAATGGGTCACACGCGTGCGGGCTTCTGCCCTGAGGGCGGCATAGGGGGCGACCTGTCTGCCTAGGGGAGGTCGCAGGGCGTCGGTGAGGGGCCTGATCGGCAGCCCTGAATCCGGTCGTAAAGGCCCTGGGGCGGCCTCTGTTGGGCCGGAACTCCGTGATGGCCCCGAGGGGCCCGGCACCGTCCGAGGCGGTGTACGGGCTCCCTGGGTCCGCCTGAATCAGATAGCGTCGGCGGCCTTGACGGTCGGAGGGTCGGTGAGCGCCTTCGGTGTCAGGAGCAGGGCCTGGAAAGGTGGGGCCGCCGCCTGGGCCCCGGTCGGTGGGGGTACGGGTCGCGTGCGTTGTGGCCGTTGCCGGCGGTGGAGTTGGGGTTCAGGTGGTTGCTTTCTGGCGGCGTTCCGCAGCGGATGTCATGGCGTGTTGGACGACGCCGACGAGGACCTCCTTGACGGACTCGCGGTCGCGCGCGTCGCACAGGACGAGCGGGACATGGTCGTCCAGGTCGATCGCCTCGCGGACGGCGTCGTCCGGGTAACGGGACGCGCCCTCGAAGCAGTTGACGCCGACGACGAACGGGATGGAACGGCGCTCGAAGTAGTCGACGGCGGCGAAGCAGTCCTCAAGGCGGCGCGTGTCGGCCAGGACGACCGCGCCGAGCGCCCCCTCGGACAGTTCGTCCCACATGAACCAGAACCGCTCCTGGCCGGGTGTGCCGAAGAGGTACAGCACGAGGTCCTCGCGCAGGGTGATACGGCCGAAGTCCATGGCGACGGTCGTGGTGTGCTTGCCCTCGACGCCGCTGGTGTCGTCGACCGGGCGGCCCGCCTCGGTGAGCAGTTCCTCGGTGCGCAGCGGCCTGATCTCGCTGACGGCGCCGACCAGGGTGGTCTTGCCCACGCCGAAGCCGCCGGCCACGAGGATCTTGAGCGTGACGGGCTCGACCGGCTTGCCGCGCTCAGATCGCCCGAACTCCATCGGTCTCTTCTCCTGCTCGAAGGGGGCCGGTCGGCGGTGGCCCGTAGCCTCCGCCGCCGGGGGTTTCGATGACGAGTACGTCGTCGGGACCGACGTCCGTGGCGTCGCTGCCGCCGAGTACGGTGACGGTGCCGTCCGCGCGCTCCACGCGGTTGGCGCCCAGTCTGCCGGGCGCGCCGCCGTTCATGCCGTACGGGGGCACCCTGCGGTGCTGGGACAGGGTGGAGACGGTCATGGGCTCGCGGAAGCGGATCCGGCGTACGGCACCGTCCCCGCCGGGCCAGCGGCCGTCCCCGCCGCTGCCCCGGCGCACCGCGAACTCGTCCAGGAGCACGGGAAGCCGCCATTCCAGGATTTCCGGGTCGGTGAGCCGTGAGTTGGTCATATGGGTCTGTACGACGTCGGCGCCGCGGAAGCCGTCGCCGGCGCCGGATCCGGAGGCGACGGTCTCGTAGTACTGGTGGCGCGCGTTGCCGAAGGTGACGTTGTTCATGGTGCCGGAGCCCTCCGCCTGGACGCCGAGGGCAGCATAGAGGGCGCCCGTGATCGATTGGGAGGTCTCGACGTTGCCCGCGACGACGGCGGCGGGCGGCGCGGGAGCGAGCAGGGAGCCCGGCGGCACGATGATCCTGAGGGGGCGCAGACAGCCGTCGTTGAGCGGGATGTCGTCGGCGACGAGGGTGCGGAAGACGTAGAGGACGGCCGCGTTGACGACCGCATAGGGGGCGTTGAAGTTCGTGGCCAGTTGCGCGGAGGTGCCGCTGAAGTCGATGGTCGCGGAGCGGCTCTCGCGGTCGACGCGGACCTGGACGCGGATGATCGCGCCGGAATCGGTCTCGTAGGCGTACGCGCCCTCGGCGAGGGTGTCGATGACGCGGCGCACGGCGTCCTCTGCGTTGTCCTGGACATGCCGCATATAGGCCTGGACGGCGTCGAGACCGAAGTCGTCGATCATGCGGGCGACTTCGTCGACACCTTTGCGGTTGGCGGCGATCTGGGCGCGCAGGTCGGCGAGGTTGGTCGCGGGGTTGCGGGAGGGGTAGGGGCCCTGGGTGAGCAGGTGGAGGGTCTCCTGCTCGCGGAAGCGGCCGTTCTCGGCGAGGAGCCAGTTGTCGAAGAGGACGCCTTCCTCGTCGATGGTGGTGCTGCCGGCCGGCATGGAACCGGGGGCGATGCCGCCGATCTCGGCGTGGTGGCCGCGGGAGGCGACGTAGAAGAGAATCCGGTCACTGTGCGTGGCGTCTGTCCCGGCGGGGCCGAAGACGGGGGTGATCACGGTGACGTCGGGCAGGTGAGTGCCGCCGTGGTACGGATCGTTGACCGCGTAGGTGTCGCCGGGCCGCATGCCGGCGCCACGGCGGTGGATGACCTCTTTGACGCTGGTGCCCATCGAACCCAGGTGGACGGGGATGTGGGGGGCGTTGGCCACCAGGTTTCCGTCGGGGTCGAAGAGGGCGCAGGAGAAGTCCAGCCGTTCCTTGATGTTGACGGACTGGGCCGTCGACTCCAGCCGGGCGCCCATCTGTTCTGCGATGGACATGAAGAGATTGTTGAAGACCTCCAGCAGAACCGGGTCGACTTCTGTAGCGAGATCGGAACTCTGTGTGATCGCCGCGCGTTCCATGACCAGATGCCCGTCGTGGCGCGCCGCGGCCCGCCAGCCGTCGTCCACGACGGTCGTCGCGCCGGCCTCGGCGATGATCGCCGGGCCGGTGACGGGTTCACCGGGAGGCAGTGCCTCGCGGCGGTACAGGGGTACGTCCCGCCAGGCGCCGCCGGTGTGCAGGCGGACGGTGTCGGGTGGGGCGGAGTGGCCTTCGTACGGGGCGAGGGCCGAGAGATCGGGGGGTTCGGTGATTCCGGTGGCTTCGACGGAGAGTGCTTCGACGACGATCGGGCGGTCGAGCGTGAAGGAGTATGTGGCGCGATGACGTTCTTCGAACGCCCGCCGCATGGTGGTGGGCTCGGTGAGCGGGACGGTGAGGGTGGTGTCGGTGCCGTCGTAGCGGAGCTGGGCGCGGCGGACGGCCTCGATGCGGTCCTCGGGGACGTGCTCCGCGCGGAGTTCGGCGCGGGCCGCCTGCTCCAGGGCGTCGGCCGTCTCGCGGATGCCGGGCATGGCGGCGGGTTCCAGTGGCGCTTCGACGGACCGCTCGCGCATGGCGGTGGTGTCGGCGAGTCCGATGCCCAGCGCGGACAGCACTCCGGCCATGGGAGGGACCAGGACGGTACGGATGCCGAGCGACTCGGCGACCCGGCAGGCGTGCTGGCCGCCGGCGCCGCCGAAGGTGGTGAGCGCGTAGCGGGTGACGTCGTGGCCCTTCTGGACGGAGATCCGCTTCACCGCGTTGGCGATGTTGGCCACGGCGATCTGAAGGTAGCCCTCGGCGACCTGCTCGGGGGTGCGGTCGTCGCCGGTGGTCTCGCGGATCTCGCGGGCGAGGCCGGTGAAGCGTTCGCGGACCAGGGCCTCGTCGAGGGGCTGGTGGCCGTCGGGGCCGAACACGCGCGGGAAGCGGGCGGGCTGGATCCGGCCGAGCATGACATTGGCGTCGGTGACGGTGAGCGGGCCGCCGCCCCGGTAGCAGGCGGGGCCCGGGTCCGCGCCCGCCGAGTCCGGCCCTACGCGGTAGCGGGAGCCGTCGAAGTGGAGGATCGAGCCGCCGCCGGCGGCGACGGTGTGGATGTCGAGCATGGGTGCGCGCAGCCGGACGCCGGCGAGCTGCGTGGTGAAGACGCGTTCGTATTCGCCCGCGTGGTGCGAGACGTCGGTGGAGGTGCCCCCCATGTCGAAGCCGATCACCCGGTCGAACCCGGCGAGTCGCGACATGCGCGCCATGCCGACGATGCCTCCGGCGGGCCCGGACAGGATGGCGTCCTTGCCGCGGAACTGCCCGGCCTCGGCGAGGCCGCCGTTGGACTGCATGAACATCAGCCGTACGCCGTGGAGTTGGTCGGTGATCTGCCGGACGTAGCGGCGCAGTACGGGCGAGAGGTAGGCGTCGACGACGGTGGTGTCTCCGCGCGGGATCAGTTTCATCAGCGGGCTGACCTCGCTGGACAGCGAGATCTGCGGGAACCCGATTCGGGCGGCCAGCTCGCCGATGGACTGTTCGTGGGCGGGGTGGAGGTGGCTGTGCAGACAGACCACGGCGATCGCCCGGATGCCGTCCTCATGGGCCTGCCGCAGGGGTGCGGACAGGGCCTCCAGGTCGGGGGCGCGCAGGACGGTGCCGTCGGCGGTGATGCGCTCGTCGACCTCGATGACGCGTTCGTGGAGCAGTTCGGGGAGTTCGATGCGGCGGGCGAAGATGCTGGGGCGGTTCTGGTAGGCGATGCGCAGGGCGTCGCGGAAGCCGCGGGTGATGACCAGCAGGGTGCGTTCACCCTTGCGTTCGAGCAGGGCGTTGGTGGCGACGGTGGTGCCCATGCGGACGGCCTCGATGGGGTCGTCGGAGCCGTCCAGCAGGGCCTGGACGCCCGCGACTGCGGCATCGGCGTAGCGCGCGGGGTTGTCGGAGAGCAGTTTGTGCGTGAGGAGGCTGCCGTCGGGGCGGCGGGCGACGATGTCCGTGAAGGTGCCGCCCCGGTCGACCCAGAACTGCCAGCCCGTCGTCACCTTCGTCTCCCCGGTCACGCTGCTCGGCACCCTCCGTGCGGGCCGCCGTTCGCGGGGTTGCGGAGGATTGTCGACGCTCGGTCAGATCATATCGGCAGGGGTGGGAAGGTGCCTGTTTCGCCGGACGTGGTGGCGGGTGACGGGATTGCGCCGGGTGGGGGAAACACGGGGCTGTGCGCGTGCGCGGGCCTTGCGGGAGGCGAGGGGCCGTGGGGTCTGTCAGTGCCGCTACGGGCGTGTGGGGGGTGCGCCGGTCGGTGAGGGTGCGCTCGGTGAGCCGGTTCCGGCCGACGGTGGTGGGCGTCGGCGCCGGTGGAGGCGGAACGGAGAGGTGGCATACCGGGCGGGTTCCCGCCGCCGGGTGTGTGGGGGCGGGCGGAAACCCCGGGGTGCCCGGTCAGAGCGCCCGGAGGCCGTTGATCACATCGCGCAGGACGCTTTCGTCGGGCAGTTCGGCCGGGGGCACGGGGCGGTTCACATGGACGAGGTCGCTGTCCACGAGGTCGCCGACGAGGACCCGTACGACACCGATGGGGAGATCGAGTCCGGCGGCGAGTTCCGCGACCGACTGCGGGGCGTCACGGCACAGGTCGACGATGTCCACGTGTTCCGGGGACAGCGAACCGTCGGTCTCCGCGTCGTCCGCCCGCGGTTCCGCGACGACCACCGCGATCAGGTCGAGGCGGTGCTGGGCGGCGTGCCGGGTACGCCCGCGGGTCATCGCGTACGGACGGACGACCGGTCCCGCCTCGTCGTCGAACCAGTGGCTGCTGGCCTCACCGTCTGCGCTCATGTCATCCCACTACCCGCCCGAGGGCGGATCGGTACGCGGAGCCGCGCCGAGATGTGCGCCGACCCGCTTGACCAGCAGCGTCATCTCGTAGGCGACCTGTCCGACATCGGAGTCGGCGTCGGAGAGCACGGCCAGGCAGCTGCCGTCGCCGGCCGCGGTGACGAACAGAAAGGCGTCGTCCAGTTCGACGACCGTCTGCCGTACGCTGCCGGCGTCGAAGTGGCGGCCGACGCCCTTGGCGAGGCTGTGGAAGCCGGAGGCGACGGCGGCGAGGTGTTCGCCGTCCTCGCGGGTCAGGTGCTTGGACACTCCGGTCGCCAGGCCGTCCCCGGAGAGGACGACGGCCTTGTGGATGCTTGCGACGCGGTCCACCAACTCGTCGAGGAGCCAGTTCAGCTCGCCCGACGTGTTGCTCGCGGAGTGGTCGGTCGCCTTCGGTGCGGTCATCGACCGTCCCCCTTTGTCGTTCCTTGTGGTGCGGTGCCGCTCTGGGTCTCGTCACCCGCGGCGTTCTCCTCACGGCCACGCTGCCAGCCGCGCTGGAGCGAGGCCATACGGCTGCGGACCTCGTCGGCGTCCCGCTCGTCAGGTGTGGCGGGGGTCTCGGTGCGCCGCTCGGGAGTGGTCTTCAACTGCCGGGCCAGATTGGCCTGCCGGACGCGGCGGGGCAGGGCGCCCGTCGCGGGGCGGGAGCCGTCGGGGTCGTCGCCGGGTGCGCCGGCGCCTCGGGGACGGTCGGTGCCTCGGGTGCGGTCCGTGTCGGGGAGCTCGTCGGGGCCTCGGCGGCCGTCCGGGGTGCCGGGTCCCCCGGGAGCTGTGCCGGAGGGCCGGGTCGTGTCTTCGAGGGCGGCGGCTTCTCGGGCGTGGCGGGGCAGGGGCGGGGGGCCGGACGGCGGCTCGGCACCGGAGCGGAAGGCGCCGTCACGCTGCTCGGCGGTACTGCCGAAGGTACCGCCGCGCTGGTCGGCGTCGCCGACGCCGCTCACGGATCCGGTGGGTCCTGTGGTGCGGCGGGTGGGGCCCGCGTCCCGGCGGCGGGCCGACAAGGGGGCGGCCGGGTCCTCGGGGTCGGGGCGTGCGGCGGGCGGGGCGGTGTCGTCCTCGGTCTGGCGGCGCGGGCGCTGGTCGCTGACGGGGCGGCCGTGGGAGCTGACGAGCTTGGGGGTCTGGCGGCGAGGCAGCGGGACCGGGGCGCCGGCGGTGTCCTGGTCCTTGGCGCCACGCGGTCCTGGCACGGTGCCGGGCGTGCGGGCGGTGGCGCCGGTGATGCCGTCGTCGTCGAGGAAGCGGCGGGGACTGAAGATGCCGTCGTGTTCGCCGTCCTCGTCGTCGAGCACGCCGGGGAAGTGTGCGATGGCGTCGAGATCGACGGGGGCCTCCAGCTCGACGGGGCCGTCGAGGAGGGAGGCGGGCAGACCGGGGAGCTGGACCGGCGACGGGGACAGGGCGCTGTGATGGCCGTCCTCGGACCGGGTGTTCTTGGCGGGGCGGGGCCGGTCGAGACGGAAGCCGGTGCCGTTGGTGTCGGGTACGTCGTCCGTGAGCAGGGCGTCGGGGATGAAGACGACGGCGGTGGTGCCACCGTAGGGGGAGGGTTGCAGGGAGACGCGTACGTTCTGGCGCTGCGCCAGGCGGCTGACGACGAACAGACCGAGGCGGTCGGTGTCGGAGAGTTCGAATTCGGGGGTCTCGGCGAGCCGCAGATTGGCGTCCAGGAGTGCCTCGGCGGCCATGCCGAGCCCGCGGTCGTGGATCTCCAGGGTGAAGCCGTTGGCCACCCGTTCCCCGATGACCTGGACGGCGGTGTGCGGCGGGGAGAACACGGTGGCGTTCTCCAGGAGTTCGGCGACCAGGTGGGTGAGGTCGGCGACGGCGGGGCCGGTGACGGCGGTGCGGGGGAGTCGGCGGACCTCGATGCGCTCGTAGTCCTCGACCTCGGCGACGGCCGCGCGGACCACGTCCATGAGCTGGATGGGTTTGCGCCACTGCCGGGAGGGTGCGGCACCGGAGAGGATGACGAGGCCCTCGGCGTGGCGGCGCATGCGGGTGGTGAGGTGGTCGAGACGGAAGAGGTCGGCGAGTTCCTCGGTGTCCTCGGTGCGGCGCTCCATGGTGTCGAGAAGCGTGAGCTGCTTGTGCAGCAGGACCTGGCTGCGGCGGGCGAGGTTGACGAAGACCTCAGAGACACCGGAGCGCAGTTCGGCCTGTTTCACGGCGGCCTCGACGGCGGCGCGCTGGAGGGTGTTGAGGGCCTGGCCGACCTCGCCCATCTCATTGCGGTCGTACTCCAGGCGCGGGACCTCGGTCTCCACGTCGACCTGTTCGCCGGTGGACAGCCGGCGCATCACGCTGGGCAGGCGGACGCCGGACGCCTCGTGCGCCTCCAGGCGCAGCTGGCGCAGATCGCGGATGAGGCCGCGGCCGATACGGACGGACACGATGAGGGAGAGCAGCAGTGCGGCCAGGCCGAGGGCGGCGGAGAAGACGACGCGGACGATGACGCCGGTGGCGATCGGGCGGACGCGGTCCTGGTAGCGGTCGGACGCCTCGTCGTTGAGGGTGCCGAGCTGGTCGAGGACCTTTCCGGCCGCCTCGTCCCAGTCGCTCGCGTCGACTTTGCGGGAGGTGCCGGATCCGGAGGCGAGCGCCGCCTCCTCGGCGACGCGCAGCGGGGCGGTGTCGGCGTTCTTCCAGAAGCGGTCGTAGCGGTCGCGGTCGGCGGTGGGCAGCAGCGGGAGATTGACGTCGTACATCAGGTTCCGCTGGGCGACGAGGTCGGTGATGTCACGGATCTCGGCGTCCGAGAGGCTGCCGACGACGAGGGCGGAGCCGAGCAGGGCGTCTTCGCGGGCGAGGAGTTCGCGGGCGCGGGAGAGGCCGACGAGCGCGCGGTACTGCTTGTCGAGTTCGACGTCCTCGACCGTGTGGAGGTTGGTGAGCAGGGTGTAGCAGGGGTCGATCAGCCGGTTGTAGAGGTCGAGGGCCTGGCTGCGGTTGACCGTGCCGTCCTCGACGCTGCGGCGCAGGGACCAGATGCCGTCGAAGGCTTCGAGGACGGCGGTGAGGCGTTCGTCGGTGGCGGAGCCCATGTCGTCGCGGTTGTCGGGGTCGCCGGCGTTCTTGCGCAACTCCGCCACGGCCTCGTCCGTGGCGGCCCGGGTGCGGCGCAGGGCGGCGAGGCCGTCGGAGTCGCGGGGGTCGGCGAGGTGGACAAGGGTCTGGCGGCGCTCCTGTTGCAGGACGCGCACGGTGTCCTCGGTCGGATAGCCGACGTCCTCGACCACGGACGACGCGGTGAACAGCCCGCTTGCCTCCTGGCCCGTGAGCACCATGCCGAAGGCCCACAGCGCGGTCATGGAGACCAAGGGCACGAGCAGCAGCGCCACGATCTTCCTGCGGATGGACTTCCCGCGAAAGCGCATGGCCTCCCCCAGCGACAACCCCCACCGGCAGGGGGTGCACAAGTACGTCTACAAACGGCGCGAGCCTACTACCGACACACAGGTAACCCGAAGAGCCGTCCGGAGGCCGAACAGCCACCGTTGCGACAAGCCGGGACAAGACAGGGGGAGTTGTCCGGTCATTGCGGGAGATTGTCTCCAGCTGGGCGGACTTCACCGCGCGGATCGGGACGCCACTGTGACATCCGGTGTTGGCCGGAAGTTTTCGATGCACGGGAATCTTCGGGGCGGCTCGTTCGTCCTTCTCTATGGGAATTGGGGGCGGAATCGGCCACACGAGCCGCATCCCGCACCCCGGCGGCGTAAATCGGCGCAAGCCGGGCAGCCACTGTGGGGGCGAGGTCTTCGGACCGGGCGGGCGGCCGGCGAGGCGGTGGGGAGTGACACGATGATGGGCACGGTGCAGCGGCACGAGGCGCCCGAGGACGGCTCGGGGGAAACGGCCCGGAATCCGCGCGGTGGGGTGCGGATGCCGGATCAGGGTATTCCGGTGGGGACGGGGGCGGACGTGATCTCGGGCGGGTATGCGGGGACGATCACACAGGTCGGCACGGCCGACGCTGAGGCGAGCGCGGGTATGAGTGTGAGTGCGGGTGTGAATACGGGTGCGGGTGCGGGTGTGACAGGGGCTGGAAGTGCCGGTGAGCGAGTTGCCCCGCTCCCGAGGATCGAGGCGCAGGTCGGCTACCGGCCGTTGTGGGTCGAGGAGCCCGCGAAGCGCCGCCGGTTGCCAGACCCGGTGCGGACCTCGGCCGTGCGGGCGGTGCTGATCATCTCGGTGACGCTGATACAGGCCATGGTGACCGTCCTGTCCACGCTGGCGGAGTCGTGGCTGGCGTTCCCGATGGTCATCAGCACCGTGGTCAGCACGGTCGTGGCGACCTGGAGCGTGCTGGACGTATGGGTGACCCGCCAGGTCTGGTACCAGCGCAATGGTGTGGTCTCCGCGCCCAGCAGCACCGCGCGCAGCCTGCGCCGGGAGCGGCGGCGGGCCCGCCGTCAGGCACGGGCGGAGGCGCGCTCACAGGGGCGGATACGCAGGCCCGGGAATGCCGGGCGGCTGTCACATCTCTGAGCGAACTCTTCGCTTCGGAATCCGAGCCCCAGAGGCCTTTCTCGCCGGTGACCCGGCCGTGCGGACGGGGTGGTACGGCAGTGCGGCGTCGTCTCCGGCGGATGGGGTACGGCTTCTGGAGGTCGGAGGGCTGCGGGCCTTTTTGGAGCGGGACACGGTCACGGGATCGGGCAGGAGGGCGGTCGCGTCACCTGCGTCGTGACCGATCGTGGTGCATTTTCGGCCGATCATGTCGTCTCCGCCGCCGGTTTGTGGGGGCCTGATGATCGCCTCGGTGCTGGGTCGTACGTGCATGGGGCGTTGTTGGTGATCCGTTCGCGGTGTCGGCGTATGCCGAGGCCCGGGGCAGGGGATGGGGATGCCGTTCCCGCATCCGTTCGCGGCACCGGACTGGGCGGTGAGCCGGGAGGACTGCCAGTGGTTGCTACCGGCGTTGCGGGGGCGCGGAACGGGCGCGGACGTCGATGGATGTGCGCGAGTGCGGCCTCACGTGCTTCGACGAGGCGGAGCGTTCACTTGCGTATGCGCGGGAGCGGGGCGCCCAGTCGGCTCCCCCGCCGACCTCGACCGGCTCCTGCGCGCCTGAGGACGTGCGGGTCATGGACGCCACCCGCGCTGCGGCTGTCGTGCGTCGGTGAAGTGGGCCGGGAGTTGTACTCCACCGCCGATCTGCGGGCCCGCGAGGGGCAAGGCGGGTGCGACCGGCCGTCGCCTCACGTCCCTGCTCCTTGACGACCCCGACCTCGACCCCGATGCCGTCGTCCTCGATCCGGACACCGGCGTCCTCGGCAAGGAGCCGGTGTGGGTCGGCGGTGCCCGGCCGGGGACGTGACCACCGCCTCGTACGGCTACTCTCACCCGCTGTATCGGCTATGCCGGGCACGTCCGGGCACGTCGAACACCTCGGGGAGATGGCCCTGGCGACCGTCGCCGGGAACCGCTGTTCGATCCTGGGATCACGCGCATTCACCGCCGGCCGGTCCGAGCGGCGGGCGATGCACCTCCGTGACCAGGTAAGGAGACCTCGTGATCCGCACACACGCCCAGTCCCCCACGTCCGGCCGCCGCTCCCCCACCTATGACGTCATCGTCATCGGGCTCGGCGGTATGGGCAGTGCCGCCGCGCATCACCTCTCGGCACGGGGCGTCCGGGTGCTCGGGCTGGAGAAGTTCGGGCCGGTGCACCGGCGAGGCTCCAGTCATGGCGGTTCGCGCATCACCCGGCAGTCGTACTTCGAGGACCCGGCGTATGTGCCGCTGCTGCTGCGCGCGTACGAGCTGTACGAGGAGTTGGCGCGGGCGACCGGGCGGGAAATAGCGATCCTCGGTGGGGGTGTGATGATCGGGCGCCCGGAGTGCCGTACCGTCGCCGGGTCGTTGCGGTCGGCGCGGGAGTGGGGGCTGCCGCACGAGATGCTGGACGCGAAGGAGATCCGCCGCCGGTTCCCGACGCTCACGCCGCGGGACGACGAGGTGGCGCTGTTCGAGCGCCGGGCCGGGCTGCTGCGACCCGAGAGCACCGTCGCCGCCCATCTCCAGCTCGCCACCCGGCAGGGCGCCGACCTGCACTTCGAGGAACCGGTGACGCGCTGGGAGCCGTACCGGGACGGCGTGCGGGTGCACACCGCCGAGAACACCTACACCGCGGGCCGACTGGTGATCTGCCCCGGTGCGTGGGCGCCTCGGCTGCTCGCCGACCTCGGGGTGCCGATCACCGTGGAGCGGCAGGTCATGTACTGGTTCCAGCCCCGGCACGGCATCGGGCCCTTCCTGCCCGAGCGGCACCCGATCTACATCTGGGAGGACCCGGCCGGCGCCCAGGCCTACGGCTTCCCGGCGATCGACGGGCCCGGCCTGGGCGCCAAGGTCGCCTTCTTCCGCAAGGGCGGTGTCACCACACCTGAGACGGGCCCGGAGACCACCCCGGAGACCATCGACCGGACCGTCCACGAGGCCGAGATCCGGGCCATGGCCGACCATATGGCCGACCGGATCCCGGATCTCCCCGGCACCTTCCTCAAGGCGGCCACCTGCATGTACTCCACCACTCCCGACGAGCACTTCGTGATCGCCCAGCACCCCGCGCACCCGGAGTCGGTCACCGTGGCCTGCGGGTTCTCCGGGCATGGCTTCAAGTTCGTGCCGGTGGTCGGCGAGATCCTCGCCGATCTCGCGCTCGACGGCACCACCGAACATCCGATCGATCTCTTCGACCCCGCGCGTTTCCACGCGGTTCCTCGCACCTCTTAGAGGGTTGCCGCCGCCGGGCGTTTGTACATTCTCGTTGCCGTGATCTCGCTGTGGACCGTGTCTCCCGCCTCCGGCGGCTGCGGCAGGCCCGGCCTCAGGTGCTCCTCCACGCTGATGTACTTGAGTCCCGCTCTGAGGTCGGCGTCATTGCGCAGCCGGATGACCAGGGGGAACTCTGCCAGCGCGGTGGTGTCGAAGAGCCCTGTCGTGTAGAGCAGTTGTACGCCCAGTGCGTCGGACACCGCGCGCTGAAGCTCCAGCAGATAGGTCGCGTTGGCGCGGCCGATCGGATTGTCCAGGAACAGCGTCCCGGCGTGGCGGTGCTTGTCGCGGCCCCGGTCGTTGCTGCGCAGCGCGGCCATGGTGCAGTACAGCGCGATGGCGGCGGTGAGGAGCTGGCCGCCGGAGAAGACGTCCCCCATCTGTCCCACGGGCACCCGCTCGGCGCGCAGCACGGCGTCCGGTTTGAGGATCTCGACGGCGATGCCCTTGGGCCGCAGGGCGGCGGCGACCCCTCTCAGCAGCAGGGACATGCCGTCCCTGCGCAGGTCGGAGTTCTTCTTCACCGCCGCGCGGGTCGCCTCGTCGATGACCTCGCCGAGGCGCTCGGTGAGGGTCGCCTGGTCCGGCTCCTCGAAGCGGATCCGCAGGAACTCCTGTCCGGACCACTCCCCCAGCCCCTCCGGCAGCCGGGACAGCCGCTGGGCCGAACGCAGGGTCGCCAGGGCGGACTCGACCAGCCCGCGCAGCCGGTCCACGATCGAGTCGCGGTTGCGCTCCAGCTGTGCGAGTTCATCGGTGAGCACCCGCAGCCGGGGCGCGAACGCGTCCGCCCACTTCTGCGCGTGCTCCGGCAGCGCGGCGGCGGGCAGCTCCCGGATCTGCTGTCGCGCTGGAGTGCGCACCTGCTCGTAGCGCGTGGAGTTGGCGTGTCGTACGAGGATGTCGCTCGCCTCGCGCACGGCGGTCTCGGCGGCCGACAGATCGGCGGCGCAGCCGCGCAGCGAGCGGCGGGCCTCGGTCGCGGAGTGCCGGGCCTCCTCCAGGCCGCCGGGGTAGGGTTCGGGCTCCTCCCGCTCCTCGTCGCCGACGGGCTCGCGCAGCAGGTCGCGCAGCAGGGCGGCCGTCTCGTCGAAGCCGCCCGCCCCGTCCTCGGCGGCCCGGTGGGTGTCCAGCAGGTCGGCGTGCGCGGCACGGGACTCGGTCAGCGCCCCGGTGCGCGCGGCGAGTTCGGCACTGGCGGTGCGCAGCAGCGCCTGGGCGTGCTCGGCGTCGCGCGGGAGCAGTTCCCCGGGCAGGTCGGTGTGTGCCTCGCCGTCCTCGGGGGCGTGCCGCTCGGCCTCGCCGCGCAGCCGTCCGAGCTGCTCGCTCGCGCTGGACACGCGGGTCTCCAGGAGCTGCACCAGCTCGTCCGCCCGTGCCACGGCGGCCTGCCGGGACGGTCCGTCGGAGCCGTCGGGCGACTTCAGGAGCTGCTCCGCGCGCGTGCGCACCTTGTTGCTGAGCCGGTCCAGGTCGCTGCGTGCCGCGCTCTCGTCGCCCTCCGCGCGGGCCTGCTCGGCCCGCAGGTCGGCGCCGACCCCGACCTTCTCGTACACCTGTGACGCGGCCCGGTACGCCTCCCGGAGCGCGGGCAGCGCCGTCTCGGGTGGGTCGGTGTCGTCGTCGGGTACGTCGTCGGGGGCGCCCGCGATCTCCGAGCGCTCGGCGCGCAGAGTGCGGGCGGTGCGGCGGGTGTCGTCGGCGGCGCGCTGGGCGGCGCGGCGGTCCTCGTCGGCGGCCCGCGCGCGTTCCAGACAGCTCTGGGCGCGGGCCTCGGACTCGGTGGCCTCGTCGGCGAGTTCGCGGAGCTTGACCTGCCAGCCGGCCCGTTCGCGCAGCCGGAAGGCGAGCCCGGCCAGGGCATCGGCGGCGCGGCGCGCCTTCTGGGCGGTCTCCTGGCGCTCCTCGCGGACCTGGGCGGCCTCGGCGGCGGACTCCTCGGCCTCCGCCCGCGCGGTACGGGCCTCGGCCAGTTCGGCCTCGGTCTCCTCGGCGAACGCCCGCGTGTCCACGGCGGCCCGCGCCAGTTCCGTCAGCCGTCCGGCGGGGCAGCCGGTGCGCCAGGACGCCAGGCGTGCGGCCAGCTCGCGGTCCTTGCCGAGCCGTGCGGCGAGGGCCCGGATCTCCTCGTCCCGCGCGGTGGCACGCGCGCGGAGCGTCTGCCGCTCCTCGTCGGCGGCGTGCTCGTCGTGCATGGCGGGGTTGGGCGGGACGAGGAAGACGGCGTCGTCCCCGTCGGTGTGCGGGGGCGGGGTCGGGGCGAGCAGGGCGGCGGCCGTGCCGACGGCGACCGTGGAACGGGGCAGCAGCGCGGCCTCGGCGAGCGTCTCGCGGGCGCGTGCGTGGGACGCCGGGTCGGTGATGATGACGCCGTCCACCAGCTCGGGCCGGGCGGCCAGCACGCGCGCGTGGTCGGCGGGGTCGACGGCCTGTGCGAGATAGCGCCAGCCGGGCAGCGCGGGGATGCCGTGTTCGCCCAGGTACTCGACGGTGGCCAGCACGTCGGGGCCGGGCGGCAGGAGTCCGCCGTCGCCGAGCGCGCCGAGGATCCGGGAGTCGTCGGCGGCGGCGGTCCGCAGTTCGAACAGGTGCCGCTCGGCGGAGGAGACGGCGGCGTCCAGGAGGGTGCGCAGTTCGTCGGCGAAGCGGTCGAGTTCCTCGGGGGTGAGGGCGCCTTCGGTGAGGGGGCGGGTGGGGGTGCCGGTCAGGGGGGCGGAGCCGGTGCCCTTGGCAGCGGGGCTGGTGCCCGTGGCGGTGCCGGTGGTGCCTGCCTTCGTGCCCGGGGCGCGGCCTGCCATGCCCGTCGCCGTGTCGCCGCGGCTCGCGCCGCTACGGTTCTCCGCCCCCGTGCGCGGCCCCGGTACACCACCAGAGCCGGAACCCGAGCCCGCTCCCGCGCTTCCGGTGCCGGATCCCGGCCCGGCAGGTGTCCCGGATCCGGGCAGGCTCAGCAGCTCGGCCAGCCGCTCCTCCGCCGCCAGCGACTCGGCGAGGCGCCGCTCGGCCTCGTACGACCGTTCCGCCGCCGTCGCCGCGTCCGCCGCGCGGGCGGCGGTCAGTTCGGCGCGGGATTCGGCGGACGCCGTCTCGCGCGCGTGCTCGCTCGCCCGGCGGGATGCCTCGCGCGCGATGTCCCAGGCGGCGACCGCCGACTTCTCGGCGTCACTGGCGGCGAGCGCCGCGCGGGCCGGGTCGGCGTCGGGGGCGCTGTCGTCGAGCCAGCCCGCGCGGACGGCCTCGGCGGTCTCCTGCTCGACCTCGGTGAGCCGCTGCCGTAGATGACCGACCTCGCTGCGGGCACGCTGGGCGTCCGTCGCCGCGGCGGTGGAGTCCCGGTGGGCGGCCTCCCCGGCCTCCTGGAGGGCGGCGGACCGCTCCTCCTCCTCGTTGGCGAGCGTCTCGGCCCGCTCCGCCGCCGCGTGCAGGGCGCGTACGAGATCCACGGCGGCCCGGGTGCGGGCGGCGAGGGCGGGGGCGGCGTCGCGCTCGGCCTCCTGGATGGCGGCGGCGACGCGCGCGACGCGGTCGGCGGCGGCCCGGTGGCGCAGTACGGCCTCGGCGGCCTGCCAGGCGGAGTGCAGGGTGCGCGCGTCGGCCAGCTCGCGTTTCTGCGCGGCGGCGGACTTCTCGGCGGCGGCGAGCGCCAGGGAGGCGTGCCGGTAGGCGAGTTCGGCGGTGATCAGGGCGCTGCGCTCACGGGCGCTCTCGGCGTGGGTGACGGCGTGGGCGGCGGCCGTGACCCGCTGGGCGAGATCGGCGGCCCTGGCCCGCTCCCGGCCGCCGCGCGCGGACAGGCGCCGGGCGAGCGTACGGGTGCGGCGCTCGGCCCCGGTGTGGACGTCCCGCGCGCGGGAACGGCCGTGGGCGGCCTCGACGATCCGTCCGAGCAGGTCGGCGGAACCGGCGGTGAAGTCCCGTTCGGCCATCAGTTCCGCGCGGCGGCCCAGTTTGTTGCCGAAGCCGCTGACCAAGTCGGCGAGCCCGTCGGTGTCGCGGGTGTCGGTGACCGCGCGCAGCAGCAGATCGGTGAAGTCGGAGTCCTTCTTCACGGCGAAGAGGCCGGCGGCCTCGCCCTCGTCGGCGTTCATCTCCCGCTGGTAGCGGAAGAGTTCGGGGTCCAGGCCGAGGTCGCCGAGGTGCTCGGTCCAGCGCTCGTGGATCTCCTCCCAGTGCGCCTCCAGATGTGGGTACGCCTTCCCGGCCTCGGTGAACGCGTCGCGGAAGCCCTTCATGGTGCGGCGGCGGCCCTGTGCGCCCGAGGCGCCGTCGACGGGCGGGCGCACGGCGGTGGCCTCGGCGACCGGCAGATTGTCCAGGGTGAGCCCGGGTCCGGGCCGGAAGGAGTACCACGCCTCGGCGAACTTGCGCGGGTCGTTGGAGACCTGCCGGCCGCGCCACTCGCTGACCTTGCCGACGACCACGCATTCGC
Organism: Streptomyces sp. NPDC059477; assembly: GCF_042749375.1. Lineage (NCBI taxonomy): Bacteria > Bacillati > Actinomycetota > Actinomycetes > Kitasatosporales > Streptomycetaceae > Streptomyces > Streptomyces sp. NPDC059477. Next base: position 28,410 of record NZ_JBHYUG010000062.1, read on the forward strand.
CGGTGAGTACGTGCTGCCACTCCAGCGCCACGTGTCCGCAGTCGTCGGCGAGCAGGAACTTGCGCAGCACGCCGGAGCTGGCGCCGCCGAGGGTGTTGCGGTGGCCCGGCAGCATCACGGAGAAGATCAGCTTCAGCAGGACGGACTTGCCGCCGCCGTTCTCCAGGAAGAGCACCCCGGCGGGGGCGGGGCGGCGCGGTGGGCCGACCGGCTCCTCCTCGAAGAACTCCGCCTGTGTGGGCGCGGGGTCGGGCACGACGGCACCCACTCCGCGCAGGTCCAGCACGGTGTCGGCGTAACGCGCACCGGCCGGCCCGATGGAGTAGAGGCGGACCCGGGACAGCTCGTACATGGCGGACTCTCGTAAGTCTTCGTCAGTTCGAGGACTGACGTCTGGATCAGCTGGATCAGGGGGTGTTCAGTGCTGGGTTGAGGGTTGGTCGCGGATCGAGGGGTGGATGCGGGTTCACGAGTGGGCGAGGTTGCGGAAGGGGCGCGGGGTTGAGAAGTGGGCGCAGGGTTCAGGAGTCGGCTCGGGGTTCAGGAGTGGAACGGCAGTCCTGCGTCGGCCACCAGCTCCAGGTCGTCGCCGTCCTCCCCGGGCAGCAGGGTCGCGGTGCCGTCGGTCACCGGGACCACGCCCAGGTCGAGCAGTTCGGCCATCGCCGCGCTGCCGGCCAGGTCGCGGACCTGCAATTGGTAGCGGGCGGTGGTCCGGTACGTACCGCCGTGGTCGTCGCCGGTGCGCTGGAGGAAGCCGGAGTCGGTGAGGAAGGAGACGGCCTTGCCGATGATGCCGGTGGTGGAACCGGCGAGCCGACGGGCGTCCTTGGTGGCGCCGGTGGCGCTGCGTCTCGCCCAGATCCGCCAGGCGGCCTCCAGGCCCGGCGCGTCCGTCTCCGGGTCGGTGTTCTCGCCCTGCTCCCCGGCCCGCTCCTCCAGCCTGCGGCATGCCTGGCGGACGAACGCGTCGACGCCGTTGACGGAGACCCGGCCGATGTAACCGTCGTCGGCGAGGTCCTCGGGGCGCGGGAACGCCAGTGCGGCGACGGCGAGATGGGCCAGACCGTGCAGGAAGCGGTCGCCGGAGTCGGCGGACGTGCGGCGCGCGTAGTCGCCCATGCGGACCGCGAAGAGCGAGTCCTCGGCGGCCGTCACCGCCATGCCCGCGCGCGGGGACACCTCCAGCACGACCAGTCCCAGGCCGGTGGCCACCGCGTCGGCGAGCCGGGCGAAGGGCGGGTCGTCTCGGTAGCGCCGCAGCAGCTCCGCGTACTCCTGGTCGCGCGCGGGCTGCACCTTGGGCTGGAGCCCGAACGCCACGAGCCGCGCCGCGTCGGCGGCGTCGGCGGGCGTGACGGGCGCGGGAGACTGCGCCACACCGCCGGTCTCCGGCTCGCTCCGGTCGGCGTACTCGCTCACGGTCGGGACTCCTTCGGCTTCTGGCGGGCAAAGGGCGGCGCAACGCCCTCGGGGGCAAGGGGAACGGCGCGATCAGCCACCCACGACCGGCGCCCGCTCACCGGCGGGGCCATCACGCGGCCTCCGTCCGGTCGGCGGCCATTCCGGCCGCGTCCAGCAGCGCGGTCCCCACGATGAGGTCCGCGCCCCCGAACTCCTGGTCGTCCAGCTCGGTTCCGTCGTCCACGGCGAACAGCAGCTTCTCCTCGCCCTGCCGGTAGGCGGTGCCCACGGCCGGGCTGGCCGCGTGGACCGCCATCAAAGCGACCAAGTAGGGCAGATCGGGGTCGACGCGCCGGGCCTCGGCCAGCAGCCCGGAAAGTCTGCGCGGCGCGTCGGCCGGGAGATCCAGCAGGGCGGTCGCCGCCACCAGTTGCTCCTCGCTGAACCGGCTGTCGTCCGGCGTGGCGATGAGGTCCGGCTCGGGCATCTCGGCGCCCAGGTGCTCGCGCTCGACGGGCGGGGTGAACAACAGGTCGACGAGGTCGGCCACCCGCACGGACACGGGCGTGCGCAGGCCGGTGCCGCGCCGGAAGAACGCGTCCGTGACCCGTACCGCGCTCTCCAGGGGCAGCGGCAGCACCGGGGCGACGAGCTGGCCGTACAGGTCCATTCCCGCGGCCGAGGCCGACGGGGCGAACGCCTGCCGGTCCTGCTCCGCGCGGAACAGCGGGCCCGCCTCCAGCAACCGGGACTGGAGCTGGGTGTGGCGGCGGATGCAGTCCTTGACGATGTCGACCAACTCGGCCGCGCGGCGTTTTTGCTCGGGGTCCTCGGACTCGTCGCGGGCGCGGCGGATGTTGGTGAGGATCGCGTTCTCGTGGCGGTAGCGGTCGGCCACGTGGTCGAGGGCCTCGGCGATCATGTCGGGGACGGCGGAGAGCCAGTCCACCGCGCGGACGTTGCGCCGGGTGGCGTCCAGGGCGCGGCGCAGGGACTCGGAGTACTGCACGGTCCGGTAGCGGGCCTGTTCGGCGGCGAGCTGGGCGTCCGCGAGGCGGCCCCGGTTGATCAGGACCTCCAGTTTGACCTCGGCGGCGATCTGGGCGCTGGTGACGTCCGTGTCGAGGGCGCCGACCAGGACGTTGACCGCCTCGTCGGTCGTACGGAGGTAGACGCTGCCGCCGGGGCCCGGCACCTCCTCGATCAGCTTGAAGTCGTAGTCCCGGCGGACATAGGTGCCGTCCGGGGCGAAGGTGCCGTACACCGCGCGGAATCCGCGGTCCACGCTGCCGACGTTGATCAGGTTCTCCAGCACCCAGCGGGCCACCCGCTCGTGCTCGGCGACCGGGCGGCGGGGGGCCTGGGCGGCGATGCGGGGGATCAGCCGGGCCACCACCTGGTCGTGGTCGGCGCCGGTGTCGAAGTCCATGGTGAGCGTGACTAGGTCGATGGCGGCGAGGGCGACCTCCGCCATGCCGTACACCGAGTACTCACCCGCGAGGTTGGCCTTGCGCGCGTCCAGGTCGTGCAGGGGGGCGGTGCAGGCGAGGGCGCGCAGGCGGCGGGCCAGGCCCTCGTCGGCCGCGGGGCCGACGGCGGGGCGCGGGCCCGCGCTGAGCTGGGGCGGAGCGGTGTCCGGTGATGCGGGTGAAGTCACGATGCACAGATTAGGTGCTGGGTCTGACAACGGGTGCGCTCCGCTGGGGGTGGCGGGGTGACGGGGGTGGGGAGAGGGGGTGGGTTGGTTGTCGGGTGCGGGTGGTGGGGGGTGCTCGCGCAGTTCCCCGCGCCCCTGGGGGGTGTCTGTGACTCTGCGTCGGGAGGTGCCGAAAAGGGGGGTCCCGTTGCGGGCCGGGTGCGGGTTGTCGTGGGTTGCTCGCGCAGTTCCCCGCGCCCCTGCGGGGTTGGGGTGGCGGGTTTCTCGCACAGTTCCCCGTCCCTGGGGGGTGAGGGCGGGTCTCTCGTGTGGTTTCCGGCGCTGCCGTGACCGTCAGGGTGTGCCTGTGGCGCTCAAGGCGTGCCCGTGACCCTGCGTTCGTAGACCTTGACCACTCGGGTCAGGGAGTCCTTCAGGTAGGCGGCGAGGAGGCGTTCCGCCTTCGCTCGCTCGCCGGCCTCCAGGGTGCGCAGGATCTCTTCGTTCCTGGCCAGGTACGGCTCGTGCAGCGCGCGAGGGTCGTCCACCACGTGGAACGCCAGGCGCAGTTCGGCGAAGACGCTGCGCATCAGCTCGTCCGTGCGTTCGCTGCCCGCGAGGGCGACCAGTTCGCGGTGGAAGTGGATGTTGGCCGTGCCCAGCTCTTTCCAGGCACTCGCGCGCGAGGCCCGCTGCCCCTCGGCGACCGCCTCGGCGAGCCCGGTCACGTCGTACGGCGGCTCCCCGAGGCCGCGCACGACGGCGCACTCGACGAGCCCGCGGGTGCGGTAGATGTCCTCGACGTCCTCGACCGTCAGGACCCGCACGAAGACGCCCCGGTTCAGCTCGTGGATCAGCAGGCGTTCATGCGTGAGCAGGCGGAACGCCTCGCGCAGGGTGTTGCGGGAGACACCGAGCGCGCCGCCGATGCCGTCCTCGGACAGCCGCGTGCCGGGCGGGAAGAAGCCTTCGGCGATGCGGCTTCTGAGGATGTCCGAGACCCGTTCCGCCGTGCTGGTGCGCCCGAGGAGCGCGCGGTCGTCGGCCAGTCCCGTCAGCTGCTCTGCCATGCCCGGAATTCAATCGCAGATACCAGAACGAAACAACGTGGGTATTGAAGGATCGTTCAACGATTCTTTATCGTTGGCTGCGTGCCTCGCCGGACTTGTATGGCTTTCACCACGGTGCCGCCGGAGGCATCGCGGGCTGACCGGACCGACGCGCTCCACCAGCCCGGACCAACCCGCACCACCACGCCCGACAAGGAGATACAAACCCGCATGACGCCGACCCACACGAGCACGCCATGACCGCGATAGATCTCAACGCCGACCTCGGCGAGGGCTTCGGCCGCTGGCGGCTGACCGAGGACGAGCAACTGCTGTCCGTCGTCACCAGCGCCAACGTGGCCTGTGGCTTCCACGCCGGGGACGCGGTGACCATGCGCCGGGTGTGCGAGCAGGCCGCCGCGCGCGGGGTGACGATCGGCGCCCAGGTCTCCTACCGGGACCTCGCCGGGTTCGGGCGGCGCGCGATGGACGTGCCGCCTGACGAGCTGGCTGCCGAAGTGGCCTACCAGATCGGCGCCCTGGAGGTGTTCGCGCGGGCCGCGGGCGCCCGCGTGGCGTACGTCAAGCCGCACGGCGCGCTCTACAACCGCGTGGTGCACGACGAGGGGCAGGCCGCAGCCGTGGTGGACGGCGTGCTCCTCGCCGACCCCGCGCTGCCCGTCCTGGGGCTGCCCGGCTCGCGCCTCCTGGAGCTGGCCGCGAAGGCGGGGCTGCCGGCCGTCACGGAGGCGTTCGCCGACCGCGCGTACACCGAGCGGGGCACGCTCGTCCCGCGCGGGCAGGAGGGCGCGGTGATCACCGACCCGGAGGCCGTGGTGGAGCGCTCGCTGGGCGTGGCCCGCACGGGGACGGTCGTCGCGCTCACCGGCACACCGATCGGCGTGCGCGCCCGCTCGCTGTGCCTGCACGGCGACACGCCCGGCGCGGTGGACCTGGCCCGGCGGGTGAGGCGACGCCTGGAGGAGTCCGGGGTGCGGGTGGAGGCGTTCGTATGAGGGTGCTCCCGGTCGGCGCGGACGCGCTGCTCGTCGAGGTCGGCTCGGACGAGGAGGCGCAGTCGCTCCACGCCGAGTTGGTGCGCCGCCGCGCGGAGGGCGCTCTGGCGGTGCGCGAGATCGTGCCCGCCGCGCGGACGGTCCTCCTGGACGGCCTCGCCGACCCGTCCCGTCTGGCCGCCGAGCTGAGCGGCACCGCCCTGCCGCCGACTCCCCCACGCCCGCGGGTGACCGTCGAACTCCCCGTGCGCTACGACGGCCCCGACCTCGCCGACGTCGCCGCGCACTGGGGCGTCACCGCGCGCGAGGTGGCCCGTATCCACGCGGCGACCGAGTTCCGCGTCGCCTTCTGCGGATTCGCCCCCGGCTTCGGCTATCTGACCGGGCTGCCGACGCGCTGTGGCACGCCGCGCCGGGACACGCCCCGTACGGCCGTCCCGGCCGGGTCGGTGGGTCTGGCGGGGCCGTACACGGGCGTGTACCCGCGTTCCTCGCCGGGCGGCTGGCAGCTCATCGGGACGACCGATGCCGTGCTGTGGGACCACGCGCGCGTGCCTGCCGCCCTGTTGTCGCCGGGCACGCGCGTGCGGTTCGTTCCGGTGGGTGCCCCATGACGGACCGCGCGCTCTCCGTCGTACGGGCCGGGGCGCTCACCACCGTGCAGGACCTGGGCCGTCCGGGACACGCGCACCTGGGCGTGCCGCACTCGGGCGCCCTCGACCCGCCGGCGGCGGCCCTGGTCAACCGCCTGGTCGGCAACCCCGCCGAGGCGGCGGTCCTGGAGACCACGCTCAACGGCTGTGCCCTGCGCCCGCGTCGCCCGCTCACCGTCGCGGTCGCCGGTGCCCCCTGCCCCGTATCGGTGGACGGCCGTCCGGCGGCCTGGGGAGCGCCCGTACGGGTCCCCGCCGGGGCGCTCCTGGAGGTCGGCCCGGCCGTCGCCGGGGTCCGCGGTTACGTCGGTGTCTCCGGCGGCATCGCCGTGGAACCGGTCCTCGGCAGCCGCTCCACGGACCTGCTCTCCGGCCTCGGCCCGCCGCCCCTGACGGACGGCACGGTCCTCCCCCTGGGAAGGGTGACCGCCCCGCACGCGCGCGTGGACGTGGCCCCCCAGCCACGGCCCCCCGCCGAACTGGTCCTGCGCCTCACCCTCGGCCCCCGCCACGACTGGTTCACCCCCGAGGCCCTGCGCACCCTCACCACGCGCGCGTACCGCGTGTCCCCCGCGAGCAACCGCATAGGGCTGCGCACGGAGGGCCCCGCCCTGGAGCGTGCGATCCCCGGCGAACTCCCCAGCGAGGGCCTGGTCCTGGGAGCGGTCCAGGTCCCCCCGGACGGCCGCCCGGTGATCTTCCTCGCCGACCACCCGACCACGGGCGGCTACCCCGTGATCGCGGTGGTCGCCGGCGCAGACCTCCCGGCGACGGCCCAGGCCCGCCCAGGAACCCCGATCCACTTCACCCTGACGACACGCCGACGTCCTTAGGAGGCCGGGAAACGTCAATAGCGCGGGGACCTTCTGTCCGACCGCACGACAACACCCTCAGGGGCGCGGGGAACTGCGCGACCAGCCACCCCCGACCCGCACGCGGCCCATCGCCTCCCTCAAGCAGCCTCCGCACCCGACCCGCCGCCCCCTTAAGCGGCCTCCGCACCCGGCCCCCCGCCCCCCTCAAGCAGCCTCCGCCTCCGGCGACTCCGCAGCCAACGGCAGAGAAGCCACCGGCGAAACCGGCAGAGCGGCCAACGCCGCCGAGCACGCCTGAGCCGCCCGCAGATCCAGCCGCGCACTGGTCCCCCGGGCCCGGTGCCGCAGCTCGTCCACGGCGAGCCGCAGCAACTGCGGCAGCAGATCCCGGCACCGCCGCACCACCCACGCGGTCCCGGCCGTGGCCAGCCACCACACGCTGGCCGACCGCGTGGGCACCGGGAACTCCGGCTCGGCGGAAGGCGCCGGGCCGGTCCGCACGCCCGCCGCCGTCAGCAGCGCGTGCGACCGCAGCGCGAGCTGCCGGTGCCCCCGCTCGCTGGGATGCAGCCGGTCGGCGCTCCACATGGCGCGGTCGGTGGTCCAGGCGCCCTCGGCGGCGTGCAGATGCACCGCCCCGTACCGCTCGGACAGCGCGTGGACGACGGTGTTCACCGCGCGCTGGCGCCGGGCGAGCGGGTCGGCGAGCGCGCCCGGCAGTCCGAGCATGGTGCCCGGGTCGGGCAGGCACACGGTGAGCAAGGTGGTGCCGCGTTCGGTGACCGCGGCGTACACCTGGTCCAGCCGCGCCGCGACGGCCCGGATGTCGAAGGTGGCGCGCAGGGTGTCGTTGACGCCTATGACGACGGCCGCCACGTCCGGCTTCAGGGCGAGGGCGGCGGGAAGCTGGGTCTCCAGGACGTCCCGGGTCTGCGCCCCGCTGGCGGCGAGATTGGTGAACCCGGCGGGCCGATCCACGAGTCCCCCGGCGAGCAGCGCGGCCCACCCGCGCCACCCATTGCCGCCGGGATGCCCAGGGGAACGCCCGTCGGCGCGCTCAAGGGAACATCCCGCGGAAAGCGCAGCCGAACGCCCCGTGGACCGCCCGGCGGGATCCCCGACGCGATCCTCCCCACAAGCCCCGCAACCCGCGCAAGCCTTGACACAACCCCCAAAACGATCCCCGACCGGGTCCCCCACCCCCTCCGTCAGTGAATCGCCGAGCGCGACGAAATGGACGGGTCTCATGCCACGCCTCCCGGCAGACAGGACCCGCGCGGTGCGCGTACGGCGGCGTCGTGGGCGGCGAGGAACGCCTCCACGGCCGTGCCCCAGCCGAAACACTCGGCACGCGCGCGTGCCGCCTCGCGCCGCTCCGCCTCGCAGCGCTCCAGGAGCAGTTCGACGGCGTCGGCGAACGCCTCGCCCGTGTCGACGGCGGCGACCCCGGCCGAGCCGACCACCTCGGGCAGCGCGGAGGAGGCGCTGACCGCGACCGGCGTCCCGCAGGCCAGGGCCTCCAGCGCGGCCAGCCCGAAGGTCTCGGCGGGCCCCGGCGCCAGGCACACATCGGCGGTGGCCTGGAGTGCGCCGAGCAGCGGGCGGTCGGAGAGGTGCCCGAGGAAGGTGACCGGCAGGGACCGTTCGGCGGCCCGCTGTTCGAGCCGGGCGCGCAGCGGACCGTCCCCGGCCACCACGAGCACGGCCCGCACACCGCGCCGCCGCAGCGCCTCCAGGGCGTCCAGGGCCGTGCCGGGCCGCTTCTCGACCGACAGGCGGGAGCACATCGCCAGCAGAATCTCGTCCTCGCGCGCGTAGCGGGTGCGCAGGGCGGGCGCGCGCAGGGCGGGGTGGCGCTCCATGAGATCGACGCCGAGGGGCGCGCGTACGACATTGCGGGCGCCGATCCGGACGAACTCGCGCTCGGCGAACTCGGTCGTGCACACGACCCGCGCGTACGTGTGGGCGGTGCGGACGTTGAGCGCGTCGGCGGTGCGCCGGGACAGATCCTCGGGCAGGCCCCACGTGCGCAACACGCCGTCGGCGGTCTCGTGGGAGACCATCACGGCGGGCACGCGCGCGCGTCGGGCCCATTTGCCGGTCCAGCGCAGGGTCGTACGGTCGGACACCTCCAGGCGGTCCGGTCCGAGGTCCGCCAGGAGGCGGGCGACCCGCCGTTTGTCGACCAGGACCCGGTAGCCGCCGGTGCCGGGCAGCACCGGGCCGGGCAGGGTGATCACCCTGCCCTGTTCGGTCTCCCGGTCGGAGTGCCGGTCGCCGGGCACGATGAGCACCGGCTCGTGCCCGGCCGCCTTGAAGCCCCGGCCGAGTTCGCGCAGGGCGGTGCGCAGTCCGCCGGAGGCGGGGGCGACGAAGTTCGCCAGCCGCACGATCCTGAGGGACTCCCCGCCCGCTCCACCGGGTGCGCCGACGGACACGCCGGCAGACGCCTCGCCGGACCCACGCACGGACACGTCCATGGAGGCGCCTCCGTGAACGCCCATGGAGGCACCTCCCGACCCGCCCACACACACGCCCACGGGCCCGCCGAAGGCCCCCACGCCAAGAGACCCCGCCCCATCACTCAAAGACCCGGCCCCACCCTCGCGCTCCTCATCACGGACCCCGTCCCGGGCCCCGCTGTCGCGCCTCTCGTCGCCGCTGCCGTAGGACTCGCCGATCATGCCGCCAGTACCGCCTTCCGCGCGGCGAGGACTTCCTCGTAGTGGCCGATGAGCTGGTCGCCGATGGCCGCCCAGGTGCGGCCCTCGACGGTGGCCCGCGCGGCGGTGCCGAAGGCGGCGCGCAGCGCCGGGTCGGCGGCCAGCACCCGCACGGCGTCGCGTACGGCGTCGGCGTCGCGCGGCGGCACCAGGAAGCCGGTACGGTCGTGCTCGACCAGGTCGAGCGGACCCCCCGCGGCGGGCGCGACCACCGGGACCCCGCTGGCCATGGCCTCCTGCACGGTCTGGCAGAAGGTCTCGAAGGGGCCGGTGTGGGCGAAGACGTCGAACGAGGCGAAGATCCGGGCGAGGTCGTCGCCGGTACGGCGGCCGAGGAAGACGGCGCCCGGCAGCGCCTGGGCCAGCTGCGGCGCGCTGGGCCCGTCACCGACGATCACCAGGCGTACGCCGGGCAGGGCGCCCACCCCGGACAGCAGCTCGACCTGCTTCTCCGGGGCGAGCCGGCCGACGTATCCGACGATCAGTTCGCCGTTCGGGGCGAGCTCGCGGCGCAGCCGCTCGTCCCGCAGGTCGGGGCGGAAGCGGACGGTGTCGACGCCGCGCGCCCACAGCCGTACGCGCGGCACGCCGTGCGTCTCCAGGTCGTGCTGGGCGGCGCTGGAGGGCGCCAGGGTGCGGTCGGCGGCGGTGTGCACGGAGCGGATGCGGCGCCACGCGGCGGACTCGCCCGCGTGGACGTAGGTGCGGGCGTAGCCGGCCAGGTCGGTCTGGTAGACGGCGACGGCGGGCAGGCCGAGGCGGGCGGCGGCGGACATGCCGCGCACGCCGAGGACGAAGGGGCTGGCCAGGTGGACGATGTCCGCGCGGTGTGCGGTGATCGCGGCGGTGACGCGTCGGCTGGGGAGGGCGACGCGGACCTGGGGATAGCCCGGGAGCGGAAGGGACGGGACGCGGACGACCGGGCACGGCGCGTCAGCGTCGGGCCCCGCTCCGGCGGCGGTGGCCGGAGCGACGACGAGGGGAGCGTGACCACGATCGACGAGGTGTCGGGCGGTCTGTAGCGCGCAATGGGCCACGCCGTTCACATCGGGGGGAAAGGATTCGGTCACGATGACGACACGCATACGGGTGTTGTCGCCGTGCCGGACGTGGTCGCGTCAACGTGGATCTTTCCGGCCGGGGAACGTCCCATGAGCGTTGCGCTGCGCACCCGAGCGGGCCAGACGGTGGCCATGTGCGCCTGGTCCGTCGGTCACCGGGCATTCACCCGGCGGGCGCGAGCCGGCGCCGGAACCGTACGTAAGCCACTCATGGGACGGTGGCCGTGCCGACCGTCCCAGCGGGTACGGGGGGCGACCGGTCACCGTGCCCGCCGGGCCGCTCCTGGCGTGGGCCGGGGCCGCTCACCGTACGCCCCAGGACTGGTCACGACATGCCCTCCGGGCCGGTCACGGGAGCCGTCCGAGTCGGTCACGGCACAGCCTCCAGTCCGGGTCGAAGCAAGCAATCCGAGCCGCCCTCAGCATGCCCTCCGGACCGGTCACAACCTCGTACAGCGGCCGGTCAGGGCATTGGGCCACCGCCGAACACGGCGGCCCGTGGAGGCCGACCACGCGTGCCGCACAGGTCGACCAAGACGTGCCGCAGAGGCCGCCGGAGAGGTACCGCAAACGCGGACCAAGCCCTGCCCCCGCAGCCGATCACGGCCTGCCGCGGAGCCCGCTCACACCGGGCCGCGGAGCCCGCTCACGGCGTGCCCTCGGTCCCGATCCGGCTGCGTACCGCCGTCTGGACCTCGGCCTCCTCGGCGGGGTCGGCGGCGAGTCGGCGCAGTCGGTCCACGACGCGGTTGTCGCCGGTCTCGGCGTGCCGGGCGGCGACCTCGCGGGTGGTCTCCTCGCAGTCCCACAGGCACTCGACGGCGAATCCGGCGGCGAAGGACGGGTCGGTGGCGGCGAGGGCGCGGGCGGCCCGGCCGCGGAGATGGGACGAGGCGGTCTCTCGGTAGACATGGCGCAAAACCGGCGCCGCGCAGACGATTCCCAGCCGTCCGGCGCCGTCCACCAGGGTCCACAGGGTGGGGGCGTCGGGGCCTTCGCCGCGCACGGCCTCGCGCAGCGCGCCGAGCACGAGGTCACGGTCGCGGGTGCCGCCCCGGCAGGCCAGCATCCGGCCGGCGGCGGCGCCGAGCGGATCGGGCCGCCGGGCCCAGCCGCGGGCCCGGTCGACGGCGGCCACACTGCGCATGCGTTCGAACGCGTCGACGGCGGCCTCCACGGCGGCGGCCGTGCCGGTGATCACCGCGCCCTCGATCAGTTCGAGGGCCTCGGCGTCATCGCTGTCGGCGAGGTAGCGCAGGGCCGTGCAGCGGGCGCCGTCGTCGCCGTCCCGGGCGGCGCGCACGATCTCCGGCCGGTCCTCGGGTCCGGCGACGGCGGCCAGGCAGCGGGCGGCGGGCACATGGAGCGCGGCCCCGCGCTCCATGCCCTGCTGAGCCCATTCGAAGACGGCCCGCACGCTCCAGCCGGGGCGCGGCCCGGACGGCCGCATCTGCCGCTGCCAACGGTCGAAGCAGCCGGTCTCCTGGGCGGCCCGCACGCGCGCGCCGATGGCTTCGCGCGGGTCCTCGGCCCACAGCCGCCACGGCCGCGGCTCGAAGGCGTCGCGTACGGCGGTGGCGAGCGCGGCGTCGCCCTCCGGGCCCGCGGGGAACCGGGCGAGCACGGGCTGGGCGAGGGCGCGCAGCCCGGCGTCGTCGTCGCGCAGGGCGAGTTCGTCCAGGGCCCAGGCCCAGCTGGCGCCCCCGGCGGCGTACCGGCGCAGCAGGTCGAGCGCGTCGCGGCGGCCGTAGGAGGCGAGGTGGCCGAGGACGGCGAGGGCGAGGCCGGTGCGGCACTCCTCGGTGTCGAGGGTGTCCTCGGGGTCGAAGAGATGGGCCTCGACGGCGTCGAGGTCTCCGCCCAGGTCGAGATAGAGCCGGGCGTAGTACAGGGAGCGGTTCTCCACCTGCCAGTCGTGGCGGGGGTCGTGCAGCACGCAGTGGTTGAGTGCCGCGAGCGCCTCGGGGCGCGGTGCGGTGAGCGCGTGCAGTGTGCCGTCGCCGCGGCCCCGCTGGAGCAGGCCGAGCAGCGTCCCACTGGGCGCTATGACCGGATCGAACATGGGAAACAGCCTCACATCAAGCGTCGACGCAACCGGGGGTCTGGCACTACCTGGCCGCGTGACAACACGTCGGGGCGCCCGCCGTTTCCTGCTTGCTGTAAGCCATTTTCCTCTGCCTCTCGTTGGTGGCCCGAGCGGGCCGCGTCACGGCCCGCGCGGTGCGGCAACACCTGCCCAGCCATCGCGTCCGTGAATCACGACGTCATGATGACCCGGCGCTTTGCGCTGCCGCGACCGATATTTCCGGCGGCCAGGTACCGCCTCCCCCGTTTTCCGTGTCCTGCCCGGCCAAGGAGCCTGTTCTCCCTGGTCAGGTGTGCGTGATCAGCGTGCGCCGAACAGCTCCAGCAGCTCGGCCCGGCCGAACATGCGGGCCGTGTCCACGGCCGAGGGAGTCCCGGCGGACGGGTCGGCCCCGGCTTCCAGCAGCGCCCGGATGACCTCTTCCTCGCCTTTGAAGACGGCCCCGGCGAGCGGGGTCTGGCCCCGGTCGTTCACCCGGTCGGCCTCGCCGCCCCGGGCGAGCAGGGCGCGGACCGTGCCGGCATGGCCGTGATAGGCGGCGAGCATCACGAGGGAGTCGCCGCGGTCATTGGTGAGGTTGACCGGAACTCCGGCGTCCACATACGTCACCAGCGCCTCCGTCCCGCCCTGCCGGGCCAGGTCGAAGATCTTGGTGGCCAGCTCCACGACCTCGGGGTCGGGGGCTTCACTCATCGGCGGGACCGCCTCTCACTGCGAGCGTGGGGGACTACGGGAACGACTACGACCACTGAAACCACTACGGCCGAGAGAACTACGGGGCACTACGGGGAACTACGGGGAACTGCTCGGGTACGACCGGACGCCCGGGTCGGCCGCTGGGTGGGCGGCCGGGGCGTCCCGTGACCAAGCGTACGGCGGCGAGCGGTGCCGCCGTACGGGTGAATCGCCAGCGTACTGGCTGTGCAGGTACATGACCGCCAGGATCACGGGCCACGATCGCCGATCCCCGCGACGACGCAACAGTGCAGCTCAACGGGGTAGACGAGCCTGGCCGGATGGGTGAAATCGGTGACATTTCACTCAGTTGCACCTTTTGTCGTATGGATACATGCTGTGAGCCTGGAAGTACTCACGGTGACTGTCCCCTCGACACCAGGAGTCCTCATGATCTTCTCCATCTCGGGCGTCGTCCTGCTCGGCATCGTCGTGTTCATCTTCTTCCGCAAGGACGGACTGAAGGCGTCCCACGCGCTGATCGCGGCCCTGTTCGGCTTCTACCTCGCCAGCACGGCCATCGCGCCCAGCATCAAGGCGGGCGGCGAGAGCCTGGCGGGCCTCCTGGGCGGCATCAAGTTCTGACCCCGCCCCCGACCCCGCTCCCGATCTCCATCCCGATCCCGATCCCGATCCCGATTCCACCCCCGCACACAACCCACCACCTGGAACTCTCCCCCACTTCCGTTCGTACTTCAGGAGACAGCAGTGGCGCGGCGCCCCCTCCCCATGATTCTGAGCAACGGCAGCGCGCAACTGGCCCGGAGCCGGGAGCTGGCCCGGACGGCGGCCGACAGTGCCACCGATGTCCTCCATCCGCTGATCACCCTCACCCGCGGAATGCGCCGGCTGGCGGCAGCCGGGCGGCGCAAATGGGCCGCCACCCCCAAGGACAAGCGCGGGCCACTGCTGTTCATGGTGGCCTCCCTGGTCCTGGCGGTGGCGCTCGTCCCCTACGGCCCGCTGCTCGCCCTCATCACCCTGATGGCGGCGGCGGCCTGGCAGGGACGCGAACCGAAGGACGCCGCGCCCGACGGCCCTGACGCCACCCAGATCCAGCGCCTCCAGTCGCTGTACGAGGCCCTGGTCCCGTACTTCTCGGTCGCCGAGGACCCGGCGCCGCTGTACGCCCACGGCGGCGACTGGGAACAGGCGCTGACCGATCACGACTTCGACGACGCGGGCCGGATCACCCGCCTGGTGGTCCACTACCCGGCCTACTTCACGGACGGCGAACCGGCCGCCCGCGCCCGCATCGAACAGCTCCTCACGGCGAAATCGGGCCGGGGCCGTGAGTATCACTTCGGGTGGGACGAGGAGGGCAACCGGCTCACGGTCACCGTCCTCGCCCCGCTGCCCACCGACATCGCCGCCCAGCGGTTCGTCACCGCGCCGGGCGAGACGGTCCTCGGCTTCACCGACCCCGCCGACGTCCAGCGCACGCTCCCCCTCACCCACGGGGCGAAGCGGCGCGACGTCCCTCCGGTCGTCTGGCGTACGGGCATCCGCTCGACGGAGCCGCACCTGCTGGCCATCGGCCACCCGGGCAGCGGCACCTCCACCCTCCTGCGCTCGATCGCCCTCCAGGCCCTCCAGTACGGCGACGTCCTCATCGTCGAGGGGGGCAGCACCGGCGAGTACGCCTGTCTGACGGGGCGCGACGGCGTACTGACCGTCGAGTGCGCGCTCGCGGGGGCGCTGGCCGGCCTGGAGTGGGCGGCGCACGAGACGGAGCGGCGCCTGATCGCGCTCAACCGCGCACGCCAGGCGGGGCACCCGCCCCCCGAGGACACCAAGCGCCCCCTGTGGATCCTGCTGGACCGTCCATCGATGCTCGGCCATCTGGCCGCGGCGGACGGCGACAAGGATCCCCAGTCCCTCCTCCAGATCCCCCTGCGGCACGGCCGCGCGGCGAACGTCACCGTGGTGGTGGCGGAACACGCCGACAGCGTGGACGCCCTGAGCGAGGCGGTACGGCAGCACACGCGCGCGCGTGTCGTCCTGGGCCCGGCCAGGGTCGATGACCTGGAGGTGATCCTGGGGGCGCCGCCCCACACCACGCCGCTCGCCGAGGTCCCCCCGGGCCGGGGTTACGCCCGCCTCGGCACGGGGCCGGTTCTGCGCCTCCAGGTACCGGCGACGCCGGACCCGTACGACGAGGCGACGCCGGACGTGTACCGGGAGGCGGTCCAGGTGCTGCTGCCGCCACGGACCACGCCGGTGGCTCCGCCGGAAACGGTGGGCGCGGAGACGCCGTAGGGGTGCCGGTCGTCGCGCGAGTGCGGGCCGGTGGGGGTTGATCGCGCAGTTCCCCGCGCCCCTTCGCCGGCACGACAGTCACCCGCGTCACCAGCCACCGCCACGGCAATCACCCACGACACCAGCCACCGCCACGACAGTCACCCGCGTCACAAGCCACGGCCCTCACCTACGACACCGCCCGCCGCCACCACGGGCCGCCGTCAGGAGTCGCGCCCTACGCCACGAACGTCCGAGGTGCCTCGTTGCTGGCCAAGCCTCCGTTTTCCACCAGGCGGGCCGCCGCTGCCAAGCGGGTGGCCGCTTCCTCGGCCACCGCGCCGTTCACCGTGAACGGCAGTCGTACATAGCCCTCGAAGGCACCGTCGACGCCGAAGCGGGGGCCGGACGGGACCCGTACCCCCACCCGCTCCCCCACCTCGCCGAGCCTCGATCCGGACAGGCCGCCCGCCCGCACCCACAGGGTCAGGCCGCCCCTGGGCACCTCGAAGCTCCACTCGGGCAGTTCCCTGCGCACGGCCGTCACCAGCGCGTCCCGGTTCTCCCGGGCCTGCTCCCGGCGGATCTCCACCGCCCGCTCCCAGCCGCCGGTGCTGAACAGCCAGTTCACCGCCAGTTGCTCCACCACGGGCGTGCCCAGATCCGCGTACGCCCGCGCGGCGACCAGGCTGCGGATCACGTCCGGTGCCGCCCGCACCCACCCGATCCGCATCCCCGCCCAGAACGCCTTGCTGGCCGAGCCGACCGTGATGACCGTCGACCCCGCCGGATCGAAACCGCACACCGGACGCGGCATCACGACGTCCTCGTCCAGCCACAGCTCGCTCATCGTCTCGTCGGCCACCAGCACCGTCCCCGCGGAGCGCGCCGCCTCCACCAGCCGCCGCCGCTGGTCGTCGTCGGCCAGCGCGCCGGTCGGATTGTGGAAGTCGGCCACGACGTACGCGAGCCGGGGCGCCGCCTCCCGCAGCACCTGCCGCCAGCGGTCCATGTCCCACCCGGCGAGCCCCTCGGCCATCGCCACCGGCACCAGCCGCGCCCCGGCCTCCCGCATCAGCTGAAGGATGTTCGCGTACGACGGTGACTCCACGGCGATCCGCTCGCCCCGTCCGCCGAAGAGATGGCAGATGGCGTCGATGGCCCCCATCGCACCGGTCGTCACCATGATCTGCTCGGGCATCGTCGGGATGCCCCGCGCGGTGTACCGCTCGGCGATCATCGCGCGCAGCGCGGGCAGCCCGGCCGGATAGTCGCCGTGCGTGTGGGCGTAGGGCGGGAGGTCCTCCAGGGCGCCCTGCACCGCCCGGGTCAGCCAGGGCTCCGGCGCGGGCAGCGCCGCGCAGCCCAGGTCGATCACCGAACCCAGCGCCTCGGGGGGCAGCGGCTCCAGCCCGCGCGCGGGAAGGGGGTTACCCGCGGGTACGGCGGTCCAGCTCCCGGCGCCGCGCCGGGACTCCAGGAAGCCCTCCGCGCGCAGCGCCTCGTACGCCGCCGCCACCGTCGTACGGCTCACCGACAGCGCCACCGCCAGCTCGCGTTCGGCGGGCAGCCGCGCGGCCACCGGCACCCGGCCCTCCAGCACCAGCAGCCGGATGCCGTCGGCGAGCGCGCGGTAGGCGGGCGGGCGGCGGCTGCCGGGGCCCGCGGGGCGGTCCTGCTGCGACTGAAGCAGCCGGGCGAGCTGGGCCGCCCCCACCGCGGAGGTCCACTGCGGCATGATGACCAGTCCACCTTCCTAGAATTGGCCATGGATGGCGTTTTCTCCCAAGCCACAGAGTGTCATGAAGCAAGCCACGATCACCACACCGGGAGCCAGTCTTGTCCACACCGCCGCCCGAGCCGCCGGAGCCGCCCGGGCCGACCCAGTCACCCGGGCCGACCCCGGCGACCGGGCAGTCCCAGGCGCCCGAGCCGCCGGAGCCCCGCCGGCTCCCCCGCCGCCTCACCCAGCTCTACTCGGGACTCGCGCTGTACGGCGCCAGCTCCGCGCTGCTCGTGGAGGCGGGCCTCGGGCTCGAACCCTGGAACGTGCTCCACCAGGGACTCGCCGAGCTGACCGGCCTGACCATCGGGGTCGTGTCGATCATCGTCGGGGCACTGGTCCTGCTGCTCTGGATCCCGCTGCGCCAGCGGCCGGGACTCGGCACCGTCTCCAACGTCTTCGTCGTCGGCATCGCCATGGACGCCACGCTCGCCCTGGTGCCCAGCGCCGACGGGCTCGCGATACGCGTGCCGCTGATGCTGGCCGGGATCGTGCTCAACGGGGCCGCCACCGGGCTGTACATCGCCGCCCGGTTCGGGCCGGGGCCGCGCGACGGGCTGATGACCGGGCTGAACCGGCGCACCGGGC
This sequence comes from Streptomyces sp. NPDC059477, assembly GCF_042749375.1. Classification (NCBI taxonomy): domain Bacteria; kingdom Bacillati; phylum Actinomycetota; class Actinomycetes; order Kitasatosporales; family Streptomycetaceae; genus Streptomyces; species Streptomyces sp. NPDC059477. The sequence goes on from NZ_JBHYUG010000062.1 coordinate 46,197, forward strand.
GCTCGATCCGGCTGATGCGGACGGCCGTCGAGATCGCCGTGGTCGTCACCGGCTTCGCCCTCGGGGGGACCATCGGCGTCGGCACCCTCCTGTACGCGGTGTCGATCGGACCGCTCGCCCAGCTGTTCCTGCGGGTGTTCGCCGTCCCACGGGCATCGGCAGGCAGCACGGTCGTTGCCGAAGGGTCACCCGCGCGGGCGATACTGCGACAGTGAGCACGCCGATCCGTCACCCCTACCTCGACCACCCCGGCCCCATCCCCTTCGCCCATCGCGGCGGGTCGGCGGACGGGCTGGAGAACACCGTGGCGCAGTTCCGGCGCGCGGTGGAGGCCGGTTACCGGTACATCGAGACCGATGTCCATCTCACCCGCGACGGCAAGCTGGTCGCCTTCCACGACGCCACGCTGGACCGGGTGACCGACGGCGCGGGCCGGATCGCGGACCTGCCCTGGGACGACGTGCGCCGCGCGCGCGTGGCGGGCAAGGAGCCGGTGCCGCTGTTCGAGGAGCTGCTGGAGACGTTCCCCGGCGTGCGCTGGAACGTCGACCTCAAGGCCGAGCCTGCCCTGCATCCGCTGCTGGACCTGATGGAGCGCACCGGCTGCTGGGACCGGGTCTGCGTCGGTTCCTTCTCCGAGGCCCGGGTGCTGCGCGCCCAGCGCCTCGCGGGCCCGCGCCTGGCCACCTCGTACGGCACCCGGGGCGTGCTGAATCTGCGGCTGCGCTCCTGGGGCGTGCCCGCCGCGCTGCGCTCCTCGGCCGTCGCCGCGCAGGTCCCGGAGACGCAGTCGGGCATCCCGGTGGTGGACCACCGCTTCGTGAGGACCGCCCACGCGCGCGGGTTGCAGGTACACGTGTGGACGATCAACGATCCGGAGCGGATGAACAGGCTTCTGGACCTGGGCGTCGATGGCATCATGACCGATCACATCGACACGCTGCGCAAGGTCATGGAGGACCGGGGCGTCTGGGTCTGACGGCCCGCGCGCGGCGTTCCAGGGGACCACGGGGAAGGCGAGGGCACGGGTGGGAGCCGACACCGCGCGGGACCGGCCGGCGGGCGAGGCCGCCGAGCGGCGGCGCGAGCAACACGGCTGGTACGTGTACGACTGGGCGTGCTCGGTCTACTCGACCACTGTGCTCACCGTGTTCCTGGGGCCGTATCTGACGTCGGTCGCGGAGCGGGCCGCCGACGCCGACGGGTTCGTGCATCCGCTGGGCGTCCCGGTGCGCGCGGGCTCGTTCTTCGCCTACTCGGTGTCCCTGTCGGTGATCGTGGCGGTGCTGCTGATGCCGCTGGCGGGCTCGCTCGCCGACCGCACGGGGCGCAAGAAGCGGCTGCTGGGCGTGGCGGCGTACATCGGCGCGGGCGCCACGACGGCGATGTTCTTCCTCGGCGGGGACCGCTATCTGCTGGGCGGGCTGCTGCTGATCGTCGCCAACGCGGCGCAGTCGGTGGCGATGATGCTCTACAACTCCTATCTGCCGCAGATCGCCGCACCCGAGGAGCGCGACGCCGTCTCCTCGCGCGGCTGGGCGCTCGGCTACGCCTCCGGGGCGCTGATGCTGGTCGCGAATCTGGTGCTGTATCTGCGCCACGCCGACTTCGGTCTCACGGAGTCCGCGGCGGTGCGGATCTGCCTGGCCTCGGCGGGGCTGTGGTGGGGGGCGTTCGCGATCGTGCCGCTGCGGCGGCTGCGGGACCGTGCGCGCCCGGCGGGCGAGGCACCGGCGTCCGGCGCACTGCGGCAGCTCGCGGCCACCGTGCGCCACATGCGCCGGCATCCGCTGACCCTCGCCTTCCTGCTCGCCTATCTCGTCTACAACGACGGCATCCAGACGGTGATCACCCAGGCCTCGGTCTACGGCTCACAGGAACTGGGGCTCGGCCAGTCCACGCTGATCGTGGCGGTGCTGCTGGTGCAGGTGCTGGCGGTGGCGGGCGCGCTGGGCCTGGGCCGGCTGGCCAACCGCTACGGCGCCAAGCGCACGATCCTGGGTTCACTGGTCGCCTGGACCGTCACGCTCGCCGCGGGCTACTTCCTCCCGGCCGGGCAGCCGGGGTGGTTCTTCGCACTCGCCGCCGCGATCGGACTGGTCCTCGGCGGCAGCCAGGCACTGTCCCGCTCCCTGTTCTCGCATCTGGTGCCGCCCGGGAAGGAGGCCGAGTACTTCTCGGCGTACGAGCTGAGCGACCGCGGGATGAGCTGGCTGGGGCCGCTGCTGTTCGGTCTGACATATCAGGTGACCGGGAGCTACCGGGATGCGATCATCTCGCTGGTGGCCTTCTTCGTCCTGGGTTTCGTGCTGCTCGCGCGGGTGCCGGTGCGGCGGGCCATCGCGGACGCCGGCAATCCGGTTCCCGAACGGATTTAGCACTCAGGGCGAAAGGGCTGTAGTGTACGCGTTTGGCCTGCCAGGCGTACCGTTACTGCGCGTCAAAGATGCTAAAACGCTGGGTGACATCTCCTGGCACATGTGACAAACCGGGCGCCGGTGGGTACGAGATGGGTCAGCAAGACTGCGGCTACGACGGCGACGCACGACCCCGGAACGGGACTCGGAACGGGAATCTTTACCGCCGACCGGACGTTGACCGGATGACGACGACAGCGACACCTGTCCTGTGGGCGACAAGCCCGGGAGGCACGATTCATGAGTGAGCGAGCTCTTCGCGGCACGCGCCTTGTGGTGACCAGCTACGAGACGGACCGCGGTATCGACCTGGCTCCGCGCCAGGCCGTGGAGTACGCATGCGAGAAGGGGCACCGCTTCGAGATGCCCTTCTCGGTCGAGGCGGAGATCCCGCCGGAGTGGGAGTGCAAGGTCTGCGGTGTGCAGGCACTCCTGGTGGACGGCGACGGCCCTGAGGAGAAGAAGGCCAAGCCCGCGCGTACACACTGGGACATGCTGATGGAGCGGCGCACCCGCGAGGAACTCGAAGAGGTCCTTGAGGAGCGGCTGGCCGTTCTGCGCTCGGGGGCGATGAACATCGCGGTTCACCCCCGGGACAGCCGGAAGTCCGCCTAACGCAGTAGGCGGGGGAACACCGAGCACGCATATGACCGCGGGCGCCGTACGTGTAATGACTGTCTCTTATACACATCTC
>NZ_JBHYUG010000063.1:0-22844 GCF_042749375.1 Streptomyces sp. NPDC059477
GTCGGCCTGGACCGCTTGCAGGATCCGGTCCCAGGTGCCGTCCGCCGACCAGCGGCGATGCCGTTCATAGACGGTTTTCCACGAGCCATGACGTTCCGGCAGGTCACGCCACGGGACACCAGTCCGGACCCGAAACAGGATCCCGTTGACCACCATGCGGTGGTCGCTCCACCGGCCGCCCCGGCCACCCAGAGGTGGCAGATGCGGCTCCAGTAACGACCACTCGCGATTCGTCAGATCCCCCCGACCCATGCCCGAACCAACGAGCGACCGGTCAGAAGGTCACATGATCCGCCGGACAGGACCTAGCAGCCCCCACCAGGTCGCCAGCAGAGCCCCCACCGGCCCGCCGGCAACTCCTTACTGCCCCGCCAGCCCCCACCGGCCCGCCAGTAACTCCCCATTGTCCCGCCCCGCCAGCCCCTCACCGGCCCGCCGGCAACTCCCCATTGCCCAGCCAGCACCGCCCACAGGGGCTCGCCAGCCCCCCACAGGGGCCCGCCACCCCCCGCCCAGCCCCTCCCCCGCACCGGCCCCCAGGGGGCCCTGCCCACCCCCACGACCATTAACTAGGGTGCACACATGACCGATGTGCTGCACGTGAAGGGGCGGGTTCTGGCCGGCCCGGACGACGTCCGTGACGAACTGTGGGTCGTGGGCGGCCGTATCTCCTACGACCGCCCGGCCACCGCCCGTGACCCGCGCACCGTCGAGGGCTGGGTGCTGCCCGGCATGGTCGACGCGCACTGCCATGTCGGCCTCGACCACCACGGCCCGGTCTCCGACGACGTCTCCGAGAAGCAGGCCCTCACCGACCGGGAGGCGGGCGCGCTGCTGCTGCGCGACGCCGGGTCGCCCTCGGACACCCGGTGGATCGACGACCGCGAGGACCTGCCGAAGGTCATCCGGGCGGGCCGGCACATCGCCCGCACCCGGCGCTACATCCGCAACTACGCGTGGGAGATCGAACCGGAGGACCTCGTGGCGTACGTCGCCCGGGAGGCCCGCCGCGGTGACGGCTGGGTGAAGCTGGTCGGCGACTGGATCGATCGCGAGGCCGGTGATCTGTCGGCGTGCTGGCCCCGGGACGCGGTGGCGGCGGCGATCACCGAGGCCCACCGCCTCGGCGCGCGCGTCACCGCCCACTGCTTCGCCGAGGACTCGCTCCGCGACCTGGTGGAGTCCGGCATCGACTGCGTCGAGCACGCGACCGGCCTCACCGACGACCTGATCCCGCTGTTCGCCGCGCACCGGGTGGCGATCGTCCCGACCCTGATCAACACCGCGACCTTCCCGAAGCTGGCCGACGGCGGCGAGCGGAAGTTCCCGCGCTGGTCGGCCCATATGCGCCGGCTCCACGAACGCCGCTACGACACCGTCCGCAACGCCTACGACGCCGGGATCCCGGTCTTCGTGGGCACCGACGCGGGCGGCACCCTGCCGCACGGGCTGGCGGCGGCGGAGGTCGCCGAACTGGTCACCGCCGGGATCCCCGCCGTGGACGCGATCTCGGCGACCACCTGGGCCGCCCGCGCCTGGCTCGGACGCCCCGGCCTGGACGAGGGTGCCCCGGCCGACCTGGTGGTGTTCGACCAGGACCCGCGCGCCGACGTACGCGTGCTGGCCGATCCGCGCCGCGTGGTGCTCAACGGGCGGGTCGTCGGCTGACACCACCCAGCACACGGGCCGCCCGCCTCGTAACGCGCACCACGGGGGGCGAGTCCGGACTTGACGGAGCGTGACGCCCGCGGGCACGTGTCGTTGTGCACTCCGCGCATGCGCCCGGTATCGCCCCATCCGCTCGAATGAAATCTGATGCTCCGGTGAAGTTGTGGAACATCGGTGGCGAAAAAATCGAAACTGTTGGCGGAAACCCCCCGTTTGGGTGAAGTGACGCAGGATTGCTGACCGTTCACTCTCAGTGCGTAATTCTTACGGGGTCCCAAGCTTGTCTCTTCTGGGGGTCCCACACCTTGAACGGCACCACCAACTTCAGCATGCCCGCACACCGGCTCGGGTCCACCGACCGGTCCACGACCGGGCATCGCGTCACATCCGGGCAGCGCACCACAGCCGCCCGTCGCCTCGCCGTCGTCGCGTCCGCCACCGTCCTGGCCGCCGGTCCCGCGGTCCTGGCCGGCGCGGGCTCCGCGCACGCCACCGAGGAGGGCAAGGCGAGCGCGGTCGTGCTGCGCACCGGGCTCGATGTGAGCCTGCTCAACAAGACCGTGAACGTCCCGCTCTCGCTCAGCCTCAACGAGGTCCAGGCCCCGCAGAGCGCCGAGAAGACCGCGCTCACCGCGCAACTCGACGGCGTCGACGGCGGAAAGCCCTTCAGCGTCCTGAGCGCCGAGGTCGCCGAGGCCAAGGCGACCGTGGAGAACGGCACCGCCGAGGGCAGCACCCGCCTCGCCCACGCCAAACTGCACGTCCCCGGCCTGCCGCTGCTCTCCCTGATCGAGGTCGAGCAGGTCACCTCCAAGGCGACCTGCGTGGCCGGGAAGAAGCCGGTCGCCGAGTCCAATGTGCTCGGCTACGTCACCGTCCTCGGCAAGAAGATCACCCTCAGCGCGGGCGGCACCACCGAGGTGAACGTGCCGGGCGTCGGCGACGTGCGGCTCGACCTGTCCAAGCGCGAGACCACGTCGAAGACGGCCGCCGCGACCGCCCTCGAACTCAGCGTCTCCATCAACCCGCTGAAGCTGAACGTGGCCGAGGTCAACGGCGTCGTCACGCTCGCCAAGGCGACCTGCGAGTCCCCGGCCGCCCCGGCCGTCGCCGAGCCGTCGGCGCCCCCGGAGTCCGAGAAGCCGGAGAAGCCCGAGAAGCCCGTCGCCGAACCGGCCGCCGAGCAGGAGCCCGCCGCCGAGGTGAAGCCGCAGGGCGGCACGGCCACCGAGGTCAACCTCGCCGAGACCGGCGGCAACTCCATGACCCCGTACATCGCGGGCGGCGCGCTCGCGCTGCTGGCGGTCGGCGGGGGAGCGGTGGTGATGGCCCGCCGGAAGCACAGCTGACCGACGGGCCGCCCACGGGGGACAGGCCCCGGCTGTCAGGGATTCAAGGGGCGGCGCCCTGGCAGCCGGTTCAGCGCGACAAGGGGCAGCCCCGAAAGGGGGGCGGGGTGTAAGGGGTGCAGGACGAAAGCGGGCCAGTGCGCGGGTCCTCAGCGCACCCCCTGCCCTCCACCCCCTCCACCCCCTTCACTCCCTCCACCCCCACCACGCCCGGCCGTGACCACCCCCGCCAACGCCCGCACGAACGCATCCGTCGTCACCCGGTCCCGCACCGCCACCCGCAGCCACTGCTCACCCAGCCCCGGGAACGTGTCCCCGCGCCGCACCGCGAACCCGAGGTCACGCAGCCGTCGGCGGACCTCGGCCGCGCCGGGCAGCCGCACCAGTACGAAAGAACCCTCGGCCGGGCCCACGACCCGCAGCCCCGGCACCGCCGACAGGCCCGCCACCAGATGGGCCCGGTCGGCGGCGATCCGGTGGGCCGCGTGTCCCGCCTCCGCCAGCGCGCGGGGCGCCACGCACGCCTCGGCGGCGGCCAGCGCGGGCGTGGACACCGGCCACAGCGGCTGGGCGCGTTCGAGCGCGGTCACGGTCTCGGGGCCGGCCAGCACATACCCGATCCGCAGCCCGGCCAGCCCCCACGTCTTGGTCAGGCTCCGCAGCACCACCAGCCCAGGTACGTCGGTCCGCCCGGCCAGCGCCTCCCGCTCACCGGGCACCGCGTCCATGAACGCCTCGTCCACCACCAGCGTCCGCCCCGGCCGGGCGAGCCGGGCGATCACGGCCGCCGGATGCAGCACCGACGTCGGATTCGTCGGATTGCCGATCACGACCAGATCGGCGTCCTCCGGCACGGCCGCCGGATCCAGCCGGAACCCGTCCGCCTCCCGCAACAGCACCCGGTCCACGGTGTGCCCGGCGTCCCTCAGCGCCGCCTCCGGCTCCGTGAACTGCGGATGCACCACCACCGGCCGGCTCACCTTCAACGCCCGAGCCAGCAGTACGAACGCCTCCGCCGCCCCCGCCGTCAGCAGCACCCGCTCCACACCCAGCCCGTGCCGCGCCGCCACCGCCGCCCGCGCCCGCCGCCCGTCCGGATAGGACGCGAGCGAGTCCAGCGAACGCGCGATCACCTCGCGCAGCCACACCGGGGGAGTGTCCGCGCGGACGTTCACGGCGAGATCGACCAGCGCCGATCCGTCGTCGCGGACCTCGGCGTCACCGTGATGCCCCAGATCATGCGGACCGGTGGCCGGTTCAGTGGGCATGCGAGGGTGACTGCGCATTCCCATGCCCATGCCCATGCCCGTGCCCATTCCCATGCCCATGGCCATGCCCATGGTGATGACCGTGAGGGTGATCCCCGTCGTCGTCCGGATGGAAATGCGGCTGCTGCGGCATCCCCACCTTGTCCTCGAACCCCGGCATCGCGATCCGGTACACACAGGTGTCGCAGTTCATCCGCAGATCGCCCTTGACCGCCTCCGCGTACCGCTCCATCACCAGATCCAGCAACTCCGGCTCCGGCCCGATCACGTCCGCCGACCGCACCTCGATCTCCGGGTGCGCGGCGGCCCACCCGTCGGTCTGCTGCCGCACCCGCACCGGCAGGATCCCGGTGAACAGGAAGTACGGCAGGACGACGATCCGCCGCGCGCCCAGCCGCACACACCGGTCGAGCCCGCTCGGCACATCGGGCGCCGCCAGCGACACGAACGCCGTCTCGACGCCCGCGTAGCCACGCCCCTCCCACAGCAGCCGGGCCGCCTTGTGCACCTCGGCGTTGGCATCCGGGTCGGTCGAACCCCGCCCGACCAGCAGGACCGTCACCTCGGCCCGGTCCTCGGGGGAACGGACGCCGGCCCCCAGCGCGTCGTCCAGCCGCCGCTCCAGCACGGCCAGCAGCGACGGATGCGGGCCCAGCGGACGGCCGTACGTGTACGAGATCCCGGGGTGCCGCTCCTTCTCCCGGGCCAGCGCCGCCGGTATGTCGCCCTTGGCGTGCCCGGCGGACACCAGCATCAGCGGTACGGCGGCGAATCGCCGTACCCCGCGCTCCACCAGCTCGCTCACGGCCTCGCCCAGCGGCGGCGGCGACAGCTCGATGAACCCGCCCGCGACAGGCAGTTCCGGATGGCGGCGGCCCAACTCCCGGACGAAGGCACGGAACGCCTCGGCACCGGCATCGTCGCGGGTGCCATGTCCGGCGATGAGCAGGGCGGGCGGCGGGGTGGTCACGGTTTCTCCTCGATGAGACGGGGTGGTACGGGTGGTGCGGACGGGGTAGGTGATACCCACGATCCGGACGGTACGGGCGATCCAGGTGATCCCGGAGGGACAGGCGGCCCGGACACGCCGACAGGCCCCGCGTCGTAGGGCACATACAGCAGCGCGTTCAACGCGGCGGCGGCCACCGCCGAACCGCCCTTCTCGGACACGTTGCTCACGGCGGGCAGCCCGCTCTCGCGCAGCGCGGCCTTGGACTCGGCCGCGCCGACGAACCCGACCGGCAGTCCGATGACGAGCGCGGGGGCGGCGTCGAGCGTGAGCAGCTCCTCCAGGGCGGTCGGCGCGCAGCCGATCACCCAGATCGCGCCCGGCCCGACCTGCTCGTGGGCGAGCCGCACGGCGTGCGCGGAACGGGTCAGCCCCGGCCCGGACACGGCGTCCTTCAGCCGGCACACCGTGTCCCGGCGGGTGATCCCGGCCGCGACCATCTCCACGTCGGTGACGACGGGCGCCCCGGCGTGCAGGGCGGCGTGCGCGCGTGCCAGGTCGGCCTCGGCCAGCACGAGATCGGTCGCGTACGCCAGATCGGCGGAGGAGTGGATCACCCGCTCCACCACCGCCCGGGTCAGCGGCGGCAGCCGCGAGGTGTCGAGGCGGGCGCGCAGCCGCCGGAACGACTCCTGCTCGATGGGATGGACGACCCGGCTCACCGGCCCACCTCCCCGGCCCGCTCCTGCCGGCGGCCGTCATCCGGATCCCCGGCGTGCTCCTGCCGGCGGCCGTCGCCCACCTCCCCGGCCCGCTCCTGCCAGCGGTACCCGCGCGGGGTCACCATCCGCCCGGCGACCTCCCGGGTGGCGGTGTTGCCCACGACGACGACGGTCATCATGTCGACCGTCGCCGGATCCAGCGCGGCCAGTGTCGTCAGCCGTACGGACTCGTCGGCCCGCGAGGCGTTGCGGACGACCCCGACGGGCGTCGCCGCCGCCCGGTGCTCGGCGAGCATCCCGAGCGCCTTGGGCAACTGCCAGTCCCGGCCCCGGCTGCGCGGGTTGTAGAAGGTGACCACCAGATCGGCCTCGGCCGCCGCCCGTACCCGGCGTTCGATCACCTCCCACGGCGTGTGCAGATCGGAGAGGCTGATCGACACATGGTCGTGCCCGAGCGGCGCCCCCAGCAGCGCCCCGGCCGCGAGCGCGGCGGTCACCCCGGGCACCCCCACGACGTCGATGTCGGCGCCCGCCTCCGCGAGCGCGGGCGACGCCATGGCGTACACCCCGGCGTCGCCGCTGCCGATCAGTGCGACCGCCCGTCCCTGACGGGCCTCGTCGACGGCGGTCCGCGCCCGCTCCTCCTCGGCGCCGAGCCCGGACTCCAGGATGCGGGTGCCCGGCCGCAGCACATCGCGGATCTGGTCGACGTACTGGTCGAGCCCGACGATGACGGACGCCCGGCGCAGCTCCGCCGTGGCGCGCGGGGTGAGCAGGTCCCGGGCGCCGGGCCCGAGCCCGACCACCGCGAGCCGCCCGCGCCCCGGCCGCCGTACCACCGCGCACGTCACCATCGCCGACTTCCGCTTCGGTACGAGCAGTTCGCCGCCCCCGAGCAGCGCCGCCGCCTCGGCGACGGACGGGGTGCCGACGGCCGCGAGGGGCGCGTCGGAGGGGTTGGGCACCTCGACGGTGGCCAGTCGCTCCGCCGGGTGGGTGACCAGGGGGACGCCCAGGTGCCGGGCGGCCTCGACGATGCCGGGCTCGTCGGCCTTGGCGTCGACGGTGGCGAGATGGGAGACGCTGAGCGGGGAGAGGACGGCGTCGCGCAGGGCCCCTTCGATCAGGGCGAGGATCTCGTCCACGGGCGCGCCGCGCGAGGCGCCCACGCCGATGACCAGGGTCGGCGGACGGAGGATCACCTCACCGGGGGCGGCGTCGAGGAGCCGGTCGGTCACCCGCAGGACGGAACGCGGGTCACCCGCCCCCCGTACCGGCTCACCGGCCGCGCCTCCCACGTTCGGCGGCAGCGCGGGCAGCGGCCAGGAGACCTCCGCCTCCAGCGCGACCGGTTCGCCGTCCAGCACGGCCCGGGAGACGGCGGCCACCTCGCCCTGGACCGGCATGCCGAGCGTGTCCAGCCCCGGCACCCCCACCGCGTCCGTCGCCGTGGTGATCACCGGCTCCGCGCCGAGCAGTTCGCCCACCTCGACGGCCAGCGCGTTGGCCCCGCCCCCGTGCCCGCCGACCAGGGCGACGGCGAACCGCCCGCCCTCGTCGACGCACACCACGCCGGGATCGGACCCCTTGTCCCCGAGCAGCGGCGCGATCAGTCGCACCACGGCCCCGGTCGCCAGAAAACAGACGACCCCCTCGCACTCCCGGAACGCGGCCCGCACCGCGTCCCCGACGGCTCCGTCGTACACGCGGGTACGTCCCGGCCACGCGGACGCCAGCCGGTCACGGGCCACCGCCCCCGCCGCCGTGGCCGAAATCAGGCCGATCACTGGACAACTCCTTCGCCGTAGAACTCCCTGTCCGCCGAGGGCCGGACGCCCCACAGCAGAAACACCGGATTGGTGGCCGCGAGCCGGGTCACGTCCCCCGGCAGCGGTGCCAGCCGCGACGACTGCAACAGCACCCCGTCACACCCCAACCCGGCCCCGGTGAGCGCCGCCCGCACCTGCGGCACCCGGTCCAGCGCGGCCAGCGCCACCACCACCGCCCGCCGGGCCCGCCCGGCACACGCGGCGACGATCGCGGGCAGCTCACGCCCCCCGCCCCCGACGAACACGGCGTCGGGATCGTCCAGCCCGGTCAGGGCGTCCGGCGCGGCACCGTGCACCACACCCACGTCCACGCCCCGCGCGAGCGCGTTGGCCCGCACCCGCGCCACCGAGTCCGCGTCCCTCTCCACGGCGACCACGGCCGCCCCCAGCCGGGCGCACTCCACGGCCACCGAACCCGACCCCGCGCCGACGTCCCACACCAGATCACCGAGGCGCGGCCCGAGCCGGGCGAGCGCGAGGGCCCGTACCTCGAACTTGGTGATCATCGAGTCGCGGTGGTCGAACGCCCCCTCGTCCAGAGCCCACCCGGCGGGCCCCGGACCACCCCCGGCGACCGTTCCCATCCCCTCGCCCCAGGTGCGCGCCGGATCCAGACACAGGACGACACTCACCGCCGTACCCCAGTCCCGCGCCGCGGCCTCGCCCGGCGACACCCGCTCGACCCGCTCACGCCCCGGATCCCCCAGCGCGGACGCCACGACGAGCACGCGTTCGCCGCCCGGCCAGCGGGCCAGCGCGGCCCCCAGTTCGGCGGGCCCGGCCCCCGGCCCGGTCAGTACGGCCACCTTCGGCCGTGCCCGGCACACATTCACGGCGGTCCGCGGGTCCCGCCCATGGGCGCTGACCACCACGGCGTCGTCCCAGGCCAGCCCGACCCGCGCGAAGGCCGCCGCGACCGACGACACCCCGGGCCGCACCCGGAGCCGCTCCGCGCCGAACCGTTCCGCCAGCGCCCGTACGACGCCGAAGAACCCGGGATCGCCGGAGGCCAGCACGGTCACCGCGCGGCCCTCCTCCACGTACGCGGCGATCCGTTCGAGGGCGGGCGCGAGCGGCCCGAGCACGATCCGCTCGGCCCCCTCCGGCAGCGCCACGGCGTCCAGATGCCGCCGCCCGCCCACGACGAGGTCCGCGGCGCCGAGCGCCTCGCCATCGAGCGGCGCCCCCGCCCCCGTACCCGCGTCCGCCCCCGTCCCCGTACCGACGACGGTGATCACGTGCTCGCCCCCCGCTCCCGCAGCTCCCGCCGGGCCGCCGGGTCCGCCTTGCGGTGTCCGTGGAAGTGGCCGGGGTGGTAGAGGTGCGAGCGGGTGCCGTGGGCGTCGAGGGCCGGGCCGACGAGGAAGAGGGTGTGCTTCCAGAGCTTGTGCTCCTTGACGGTCTGTTCCAGCGTGCCGATCGTGCAGCGCACGATCAGTTCCTCCGGCCAGGTCGCCTGGTACGCGACCACGACCGGCGTGTCCTGCGGATAGCCGCCCTCCAGCAGCTCCCGCACCAACTGCCCGCTGCGGGCGGCCGACAGGAACAGCGCCATGGTGGTGCCGTGCCGGGCGAACTCCCGTACCTCCTCGCCGGGCGGCATCGGCGTCTTGCCGCCGCCGAGGCGGGTCAGGATGACGGACTGCGCGACCTCGGGGATCGTCAGCTCGCGCTGCGCGAGCGCGGCCACGGCGGAGAAGGCGGAGACACCGGGCACGACCTCGGTCGCGATCCCGATCTCCGCGCACCGGTCCAGCTGCTCCTGCGTACCGCCCCACAGCGCCGGGTCGCCGGAGTGGATCCTCGCCACCCGCAGCCCGTCCCGCAGGGCCCGTTCGTACACGGTGACGACATCCTCCAGGGACAGGACGGCCGAGTCGAGGATCTCCGCGCCCTCCCGGGCGTGCTCCAGCACCTCCGCCTGGACCAGACTCGCCGCCCAGATCACGATGTCCGCCTCGGCGATGGCCCGCGCGGCACGGAACGTCAGCAGATCGGCGGCGCCGGGCCCGGCACCGACGAAGGTCACTCTGCCGCTCGGGGCATCGGCCATGGGTTCGGTTTCCTCTCGTACGGAAGTGCAGGTGTGCGGTGGGGAAAACATCAATGTGAGGGTGAGTACGGCCGTCCGGGGCGTCGCAACCGTCCCCGGGCCCCGGTGTCGGATAGCAAGGGCACATGGCGGTGTTCGTCGCGCTCGGCGCGTTCCTGATGACGCTGGCCGGCGGCTGGACGGCCCAGCGGGTGACGGACCGCCGTCACCTGGTGCTGGGCCTGGCCGGTGGCCTGATGCTGGGCGTGGTGGGCCTGGACCTGCTGCCGGAGGCGATGGAGGCGGCGGGGCGCGAGGTGTTCGGCGTCCCGGCCGCACTGCTGCTCTTCGTGGCCGGTTTCCTGCTCGCGCATGTGATGGGACGTCTGCTCGCCGCCGCGCACGGCGGTGACGAGCACGCCCGCACCCCCGAGGTCGGCCTCACGGCCGCCGCCGCGATGGTCGGCCACAGCGCGATGGACGGCGTCGCCATCGGCGCCGCCTTCCAGGTCGGTGAGGGCATGGGCCTGGCCGTCGCGGTCGCGGTGATCGCCCATGACTTCGCGGACGGCTTCAACACCTTCACCCTGGCCACCCTCTACGGCAACGCCCGCCGCAAGGCCATCGTCCTGCTGGTCGCGGACGCGGCGGCCCCGGTGATCGGCGCGGCCTCCACCCTCTTCTTCACCATCCCGCACCCCGTGCTCGGCGGCTATCTCGGCCTGTTCGGCGGCGCCCTGCTCTATCTGGCGGCGGCGGAGATCCTCCCCGAGGCCCACCACGACCACCCGGCGGGCCCGACCCTGCTGTGCACGATCGCCGGGGCGGGGTTCATCTGGCTGGTGGTGGGGCTCGCGGGGGAGTGAGGGCGGTGCGGGGCGGGGGTGTGCCGGGAGGCGGGCCGCCCAGCCGCAGTTCGCCGGGAGACGGGTCGCCCGAAGACGGGTCGCCCGGAGTCCGGTCGCCGGGAGGCCGGTCACAACTTCCCGCCCCGGCCGCCGTCCCGCCGCGCGGGCGCGATCAGCGTGGAGAGATACGGCAGCGGCGAACCGTCCAGCTCATCGGCGGGCCGGATGGACTCGCCGTCCAGCCCCAGCGCGGAACCCCACACGGCCCCCTCGATCCGCCCGCTGTCCCGCAACGCCTCGGCGACCTCGGCGGCCTGCCGCCCGAACTTGTACGCCACGACCGTCCCCGGCCCGTTCAGCGCGTCCTTGAGCACCCCGGCCCCCGCGGTCACCGGAACCAGCGTCAACGGCTCCGTCCCCTCGGTCAGCACGGCACCCGACCGCGCGGCGAGATCCTGCATGGCGGTGATCCCGGGCACGGTCTCGATCACGGTCCCCGGGGCGAGCCGGGCGATGGTCTGCGCGAGATACGTGAAGGTGGAGTACACGTTGGGATCCCCGATGGTCGCGAACGCGACACACGGGTGCGCGTCCAGCAGCTCGGCGACCCGCTGCCCGGCGGCGTCCCAGGCGGCCTCCCGCCGCCCCCGGTCGGTCCGCTCGTTCAACGCGAACACCACCCGGACGACGCTCTCCGCGCCCACGTAGTGCAACACGGTCGCCTCGGCGCGGCCCCGCTCCCCGCTGTCCATCACCGGTACGACGACCACATCGGCGCCGCGCAGCGCGTTGACCCCTTTCACGGTCACCAGTTCCGGATCCCCGGGCCCGACCCCCACCCCGATCAGCCTGCTGCTCATGACGTCCGGCACCTCTCCACGAACCGACGGGCGACACCGGGCGCCGACGCCCAGTGCGTGTGCAGATAACTCGCGTGCACACCACGCTGTACGAACCCTTCGACCCGCGGCGAGGGCGTCCGCACCCCCCAGGCCGCGGCACCCCCGGCCCCCGGCTCGACCACGGTCCGGTGAAACTCGTGCCCCCGCATCCGGGTCCCCGCCACCGCCAGCACACTGTCGCTGACGGCGACCGCCTCGCGGTACCCGAGAGTGAGCCGCTCCGACATCCGCGCGGAGGCGTCCAGCACCCCGCACATCGCCTGCCCGTCCAGCTCCCGGCAGAGATACAGCAGCCCGGCACACTCGGCGGCGATCGGCGCGCCACGCTCCGCGAGGGCGACGATGCCCTTCTTCAACGGTTCGTTGGCGGCCAGCTCCCCGGCGTACACCTCGGGAAACCCACCCCCGACGACCAGCCCGCTCACCCCCTCGGGCAGCACTTCGTCCCGCAACGGATCAAAAACCACGACCTCGGCGCCGGCGGCGGCGAGCAACTCGGCATGCTCGGCATAGGAGAAGGTGAAGGCGGGCCCACCGGCAAGAGCGACGACGGGACGCCGAGTGCCTTGCGGCTGGCCCGGGGTGCGGGGAGCGACGTCCCGTCGGGAGTTCTGTGGTCCGTCCGGGGTGCCGGTGGCCTGTGGTCCGTCCGGGGTGCCGGCGACCATGGGGTGCGGAGCGCCCTCCGGTCTGTCCGGGGTATCGGCGACGATGTGCCGCCGGGCGCCCTCCAGCCGCTCCGGGACGTCGGTGACCATCGGACGCCCGTTCCCTTCCAGCCCGTCTGGGGGTGCCCCCTCTGGGGGAGTTTGAGGACGAGGCCCCTCAAGGGCCGAAGCGGGGGCCTGGGGGCGGCAGCCCGCAGAACCCGGGGTCAAAGGGGCAGCGCCCCTGGAGGACGGGAAGGACAGCGGCGGCGGGGGCGAAAAACCCACCGCCTCAGCCACATCCCAGGCCGCACAACCCAGCGGACCAGCCCCCCGCGCCAGCCCCATCACCGCCTCCAGATCACACCCACCCGCCACCCGCGAGGCCATCGCCGCCACCGCGGACACCGCCGCCCCCCGCCGCTCGCCCACCGGCACCAACCCCAGATGCCGCGACGGCGTAGCCACCTCATCCCCCCGCCGCAACACCCCCAGCACCGGCACCCCCACCGCCTCCAGCGCCTCCCGCAACAACTCCTCATGCCGATCGGACCCGACCTTGTTGAGAATCACACCCCCCACCCACACCTCGGGATCCCACGACACAAACCCATGCACCAGCGCCGCCACCGACCGAGCCTGCGCGGAGGCGTCCACCACCAGCACCACCGGCGCCCGCAGCAACTTCGCGACCTGCGCGGTCGACGCCAGCTCCCCCTGCCCGGCCGCCCCGTCGAAGAGCCCCATCACCCCCTCGACCACGGCGAGATCACACCCCCGCGCCCCGTGCAGGAACAACGGCCCGATCAGCTCGGCCCCGCACAGATACGCGTCGAGATTGCGCCCCACCCGCCCGGTGGCGAGCGCGTGATACCCGGGATCGATGTAGTCCGGCCCCACCTTGTGCGGAGACACGGCGAGCCCCCGCGCGGCGAACGCGGCCATCAACCCCGTGGCGACAGTGGTCTTCCCACTCCCGGAGGAGGGCGCCGCGATCACCAGCCGGGGCACGGAAGAAGCGGAGGTCACCACTCGATACCCCTCTGCCCCTTCTGCCCGGCATCCATCGGATGCTTCACCTTGGACATGTCGGTCACCAGATCGGCGAAGTCGACCAGCGAGGCGGGCGCGTTCCGCCCGGTGATCACCACATGCTGGGTCCCCGGCCGGGACCGCAGCACGGACACCACCTCCTCGGTGTCCACCCACCCCCACTGCATCGGATAGGCGAACTCATCGAGGACGTACAGCCGATACGTCTCGGCGGCCAGATCCCGCTTGACCTGCGCCCAGCCCTCCCGGGCCTTCTCCTCGTTGTCCAGCTGCGCGTCCCGCTGCACCCAGGACCATCCCTCGCCCATCTTGTGCCAGGCGACGGACCCGCCCTCCCCGGAGTCCCCGAGCACGCGCAGCGCCCGTTCCTCCCCGACCTTCCACTTCGCGGACTTCACGAACTGGAACACGCCGATCGGCCACCCCTGATTCCAGGCCCGCAGCGCGAGCCCGAACGCGGCGGTGGACTTCCCCTTGCCCACGCCCGTGTGCACCACGACCAGCGCCCGGTTCCGCCGCTGACGCGTGGTCAGCCCGTCATCGGGCACGACACTCGGCTGCCCCTGCGGCATTACGCGACCCTCCCGGAAGCCGAAGCGACAGCCGAACCCGAAGCAGCAGCCACAACCGAATCCGAAGCAGCAGCCACAACCGAACCCGAACCCGAAGCACCCCCCCGCACATCCCGCACCAGCCCGGCAATCGCATCGGCCCGCAACTCGTCCAACGTCACCGCAGTCCCCCCGAGCTCACCAGCGAGCCCCCCCGCCAACCCCAACCGCACCGGCCCCGACTCACAGTCCACCACCACGGAAGCGACCCCCTCCGCCGCGAACAGCCGAGCCGCCCGCCCGGCGAGCGCCACCGGCTCGGGCCCACCCGTGGCCCGCCCGTCCGTCACCACGACCACCAGCGCCCGCCGCGCCGGATCCCGCAACCGCTCCACCCGCAGCACCTCGTGCGCCCGCAGCAACCCGGCCGCGAGCGGCGTACGCCCACCCGTCGGCAGCGACTCCAGCCGGGCCGCGGCGGCATCCACGGACGACGTGGGCGGCAACGCCACCTCGGCCGCCGCCCCCCGGAACGTCACCAGCCCCACCTTGTCCCGCCGCTGATACGAATCCAGCAGCAGCGACAGCACCGCACCCTTCACCGCGCTCATCCGCTGCCGCGCCGCCATCGACCCGGACGCGTCGACCACGAACAGCACGAGATTCCCCTCGCGCCCCTCCCGCCGCGCCTGCCGCAGATCGTCCCGCCGCACAACGAGCCCCGGCCCGACCCGCCCCCGCGCCCGCTGATGCGGGGCCGCGGCCTGCACGGTCGCCGCCAGATGCAGCCGGGTCAGCGCACCCCGGGGCCGCCGCGCCCCGGTCGTCCGCCCCTGCTCGGTCCGCGCCCGCGAACGCCGCCCGGCGGCCCCCTCCCCGATCCCGGGAACGCTCAGCACCTTGGTACGGAACGGCTCCGCGGCCGGTACGGCGGACCGCTCCCCGGCACCGGACGGCACACTCTCCCCGTCCCCCGACTCCTCGGGCCGCCCCCCGGCGCCACCATCACCAGGCGGCTCCCCGGCATCGGGCCGCCCCCCACCGCCCCCACCCGGATCGGGATCGTCGTCACCGTCACGGTCGCCCCCATCACCCTGGCCACCGCCCCCGTCACCCCCCGCGTCACCATCATCGTCCCCGGCGAACTCCTCCAACGTCCGATCCAGCCGGTCCTCGTCCAGCCCCGGCGCGTCGAACGGATTGCGCCGCCGCCGATGCGGCAGCGCCAGCAGCGCGGCCTGCCGGACATCCTCGGCGAGCACCTCCGTGCGCCCGGCCCAGGCCGCCAGCGCGGTCGCGGTACGGGCCATCACGATGTCGGCCCGCATCCCGTCCACCTCGAAGGCCGCACAGGTCGCCGCGATCTGCCGCAGCGCCCCGTCACCCAGCCGCACCGACGGCAACAGCTCCCGCGCCGCCACGATCCGCGCCCGTACGGCGCTCTCCTCGGCGGCCCACCGTCCGGCGAAGGCGTCGGGATCGTCGTCGTACGCCAGCCTGCGCCGCACGACCTCCACCCGCTGGTCCGGCTCCCGCGAGGCCGCGACCTCGACGGTCAGCCCGAACCGGTCGAGGAGCTGCGGCCGTAGCTCGCCCTCCTCGGGGTTCATCGTCCCGACCAGCAGGAAGCGGGCCGCGTGCCGCACCGACACGCCCTCGCGCTCGACATAGGAGGCGCCCATCGCCGCCGCGTCCAGCAGCAGATCGACCAGATGGTCATGGAGGAGATTGACCTCGTCGACGTACAGGATGCCGCGGTGCGCCTGCGCCAGCAGTCCCGGTTCGAAGCTCTTCACGCCCTCGGCGAGGGCCCGTTCGATGTCGAGGGCGCCGACGAGCCGGTCCTCGGAGGCGCCGACGGGCAGCTCGACCATCCGCGAGGGGCGTGCCAGAGCGGCGACGGGCTCATGGGGCCCGTCCGGGCACGCCGGGTCGGGGGCCCCCGGGTCGCACGAGAACCGGCACCCGGCGACCACCCGCACCGCGGGCAGCAGCGCCGACAGCGCCCGTACGGCCGTCGACTTGGCGGTGCCCTTCTCGCCACGCACCAGCACACCGCCGACAGCCGGCGACACGGCGTTCAGCAGCAGCGCGAGCCGCAGATCGTCCTGACCGACCACGGCCGTGAACGGAAACGGGGTACTCACTTGTCCTCGCCCTCCAAGACCTCGGGATCGCCCTCAAGGCCGCCCTCAAGGCCGCCCTCAAGGTCGCCTTCCAGCTCCAGATACATGGCGCGCAGCCGCTCCAGCGTCTCGGCGTCGGGCTCCGCCCACAGCCCCCGGTCCGCCGCCTCCAGCAGTCGCTCGGTGATCCCGCGCAGCGCCCACGGGTTCGACTTCTTCATGAAGTCCTGGTTCTCGGGATCGAAGACGTACTCGACGCTCAACTTCTCGTACATCCAGTCGTCCACCACCCCGGCCGTGGCGTCGTACCCGAAGAGGTAGTCCACGGTCGCGGCCATCTCGAAGGCGCCCTTGTAGCCGTGCCGCCGCATCGCCGCCATCCAGCGCGGATTGACCACCCGCGCCCGGAACACCCGGTGCGTCTCCTCGCCCAGCGTGCGCGTCCTCACCTGGTCCGGGGTGGCCGAGTCACCGACGTACGCCTGCGGACTCGCGCCCGTCAGATGCCGCACCATGGCGACCATGCCGCCGTGGTACTGGAAGTAGTCGTCGGCGTCGACGAGATCGTGCTCCCTCGTGTCCACATTCTTCGCCGCCACCGCGATCCGCCGGAACGCCGTCTCCATGTCCCCGCGCGCCGCCCGCCCGTCCAGCCCGCGCCCGTACGCGTAGCCGCCCCACACCGCGTACACCTCGGCGAGGTCGGCGTCCGAGCGCCAGTTGCGGGCGTCGATCAGCGGCAGCAGCCCGGCCCCGTACGCCCCCGGCTTGGAGCCGAAGATCCGGGCCGTGGCCCGCCGCCGGTCACCGTGCGCGGCGGTGTCCTCGTCGGCGTGCGCCCGTACGTAGTTGACGTCGGCGGGCTCGGCCAGCTCGGCCACCGCCCGTACCGCGTCGTCGATCAGCCCCACCACATGCGGGAACGCGTCCCGGAAGAAGCCGGAGATACGGACCGTCACATCGATGCGCGGCCGGCCCAGCTCGGCCGGCGGCACCACCTCGAAGCCGGTCACCCGCCGCGAGGCGTCGTCCCACACCGGGCGGCAGCCGAGGAGCGCCAGGATCTCGGCGATGTCGTCGCCCTGGGTGCGCATCGCGGACGTCCCCCACACCGTCAGCCCGACGGACCGCGGATACTCCCCGTTGTCGGCGAGATAGCGCTGTACCAGCGAGTCGGCGAGCGCCTGCCCGACCTCCCAGCTCAGCCGGGACGGGATGGCCTTGGGGTCGACGGAGTAGAAGTTGCGGCCGGTCGGCAGGACATTGACCAGCCCGCGGGTGGGGGAGCCGGAGGGTCCCGCAGGAACGTATCCGCCGTCCAGCGCGCGCAGGATGTGATCGATCTCGTCCGTCGTGCGGGCGAGCCGCGGCACCACCTCCTCGCACGCGAACCGCAGCACGGCGACGGCGTCGGACAGCTCCACACCCCCCAGGACCTCGCGGACCAGCCCGGCACAGGCCGCCGCGGCCCACCCCCGCGCCTCCATGCCCTCCGCGAGCCGCCGGCACAGCCGCTCCAGCAGGTCGATCGCGTCGGCGGCGCTGCGCGCGGGCCCGTCCACCAGCTCCGTCAGCTCGGCCGGCACCTTCAGCGGGGCGCCGGGCTCGGCCAGCAACTCCTTCTCATCGAGCCCGAAATACGCGGCCAGCGACGCCCGCAGCCCCGGCAGCGCGTTGGCCTGTCCGCCCCACACCTGCGAGGCCCGCAATACGGCCAGCACCAGATTGACGCGCGGTTCGCCGACCGGCCCGCCGCCCAGGATGTGCAGCCCGTCGCGGATCTGCACATCCTTGATCTCGCAGAGATAGCCGTCGATGTGCATGACGAACGAGTCGAAGTCGTCGTCGCCCGGCTGATCGTCCACATGCAGGTCGTGGTGGAGTTCGGCCGCCTTCACCAGCGTCCAGATCTGGGCCCGCACGGCCGGCGCTTTCGTCGGGTCCAGGTCGGAGACCAGCGCGTACTCGTCCAGCAGCTGTTCCAGCTTGGCGAGGTCGCCGTAGGTGTCGGCGCGGGCCATCGGCGGCACCAGATGGTCGACGACCGTGGCGTGTCCGCGCCGCTTGGCCTGGGTGCCCTCGCCGGGGTCGTTGACGATGAACGGGTAGATCAGCGGGAGTTCGCCGAGCACCGCGTCCGGCGCGCAGCCGCCGCTGAGCCCGAGCCCCTTGCCCGGCAGCCACTCCATCGTGCCGTGCTTGCCCATGTGCACCACGGCGTCGGCGCCGAAGCTGTTCTCCAGCCAGCGGTAGGCCGCCATGTAGTGATGGGACGGCGGCATGTCCGGATCGTGGTAGATGGCGATCGGATTCTCGCCGAAGCCGCGCGGCGGCTGGATCATCACGACGACGTTCCCGAACCGGAGCGAGGCGAGCACGATGTCGTCCCCGTCGACATAGAGCGAGCCGGGCGGCTCCCCCCACGCGTCCGTCATGGCGTCCTTGAGCGCCGGATCGAGCTTGTCGAACCACGCCTGATAGTCGGCGAGCGGCACCCGCGCGGGCGCGGACGCCAACTGCTCCTCCGTCAGCCACTCCACATCGTGCCCGCCCGCCGCGATCAGCCGGTGGATCAGCTCATCGCCCTCGGCGGGGTGGCCGCTGACCCCGTACCCGGCGTCCCGCAGCGCGTCGAGCACCCGTACCGCCGACGCGGGCGTGTCCAGCCCGACCGCGTTGCCGACCCGCGAGTGCTTCGTCGGGTACGCGGTGAAGACGAGCGCGATCCGCTTCTCCGTGTTCGGCTTGTGCTTGAGCCGCGCGTGCCGTACGGCGATCCCGGCGACCCGCGCCGCCCGCTCGGGGTCGGCCCGGTACACCGGTACGTCGTCCGGCCCCTGCTCCTTGAAGGAGAACGGCACGGTGATCAGCCGCCCGTCGAACTCCGGGATGGCGACCTGCATCGCCGCGTCCATGGGGGACAGGGCGGCGTCCGACGCCTCCCAGGCCGCCCGGGAGGAGGTGAGGCAGAGCCCTTGCAGCACGGGGACGTTCAGCTCGGCCAGCGCGCCGATGTCCCACGCCTCCTCGTCCCCGCCGGCCGATGCCTGCGAGGCGTGGGTGCCGCCCGCCGCGAGCACGGTCGCGATCAGCGCGTCCGCCCGCCCCAGGATCTCGTACAGCCCGGCGTCCGCGTCGCGCAGCGAACCGCAGTACACGGGCAGGGCGTTGGCGCCATGTGCCTCGATCGCGTCGCAGAGGGTGTCGACGAAGGCGGTGTTGCCGCTCAGTTCATGGGCCCGGTAGAAGAGCACGCCGATGGTGGGTCGGCCTTTTGCTTGCTGAGGGGCGCCACGCACCCCGTACTCGGCCATCTTCCGCGGCCCCTCGAACCCCTCGCCGGTCAGCAGCACGGTGTCCGACAGGAACCGGGCCAGCTCGGTGAGGTTGCCGGGCCCGCCCTCGACCAGATAGCGCAGCGCCTCGGCGACCACCCCGGCCGGTACGGACGACTCGGCCATCAACTCGGCGTCGGGCACGGTCTCGCCGCCGAGCAGCACGGTGGGAATCCCGGAGCGTTTCAACGCGGCCAGCCCGTCCTCCCAGGCCCGCTTGCCGCCGAGCAGCCGTACGACGGCGACCGACGCCCCGTCGAGCAGCGCGGGCAACTCGTTCTCGACGTCCACGCGGGTCGGGTTGCCGATCCGGTAGGGGGCGCCGGAGGCACGGGCGGCCAGCAGATCGGTGTCGGCGGTGGAGAGCAGCAGCACCGGGCGGGGGGTGCCAACGGGGGCATCGGTGCGGGTGGTGCCGGTGGTGCCGGTGGTGCCGGTGGTGCCAAGAGGGCGGACAGGGCCATCAGGGCTGTCAGGGCTGTCAGGGCCATCAGGGCCGGTGGTGCCAACAGGGCCAGTGGTCATACGGGCGCTCCCGGTGGGATGAAGGGCAGTCCTTGCGGCGCGCCGGACTCGATGAGCCGCCACAGCGCGTCCGTGTCCGCGTGCTGTTCGATCAGATCGCCGAGCCGGTCGAGCTGCTCCTCGCGCAGCGCGGCGAACGTGGTACCGGGCGCCGGCACGAACCGGCGCCCCGCGGCGGCGGCCACCTCGCGCAGGAACGCCCGCCTGAATCCGTCCGACTCCAGGGAGCCGTGCCAGTGGGTGCCCCAGGTGTGCCCGACCCGGCACCCGTCGAGGGGGTTTCCGTCGCCATCGCGCAGGAAGGGGCTGCCCCCGTCGACCTCGGCGACCCCGTGATGGATCTCGTACCCCTCGACCCGCTCCCCAAGGGCCTGTCCGACGGGCCGCGCGAGCGTCTTCTCCGCCGCGAACCGCACCCGTACGGGCAGCAGCCCGAGCCCGTCGACGCCCCCGAGCCGGCTCTCCACATCGTCCTGGACATGGGTGCCGAGCATCTGGAAGCCGCCGCAGACGCCGAGCACCGGCAACCCGTCGGCGGCCCGCCGCACCAGCGAGTCGGCGAGCCCCCGCTCCCGGAGCCACGCCAGCGCCCTGACCGTCCCCCGGGTCCCGGGTACGACGACCAGATCCGCGTCGGCCAGCTCCTCCGGCCGGTCCACGAACCGCACCACGACGCCGGGTTCGGCGGCCAGCGCGTCGACGTCCGTGAAGTTGGACATCAACGGCACGGCGCAGACGGCGACACGCAGCACGTCCGCGCCGACCGGGGGCGCGACGACGGACTCCCGGACGGTCCCGCGCAGCGACACGCGGAGTCCGTCCTCCTCGTCGATCCCGAGCCCGTGCCGGAACGGCAGCACCCCGTACGTCGCCCGCCCGGTGAGCCCCTTGAGCATGTCGAGCCCGGGTTCGAGCAGGGACACGTCCCCACGGAACTTGTTGACGAGGAACCCGGCGACCAGTGCCTGATCCGCCGCCGACAGCAGCGCGACCGTCCCGAAGAACGAGGCGAACACCCCGCCCCGGTCGATGTCCCCGACCACGAGCACGGGGAGCCGGGCGTTGCGGGCGATCCCCATGTTCACGATGTCGGTCCGCCGCAGATTGATCTCGGCGGGACTGCCGGCCCCCTCACAGACGACGACGTCGTACGAACGCCGCAGCTCGGCGAGGCACTCCAGCACGGTCCCCAGCAACTGTTCCTGCCGACCACCGTGATACCCGCGCGCGCTCATCTCGCCCACGGGCTTGCCCATGAGCACGACCTGACTGCTCCGCTCCCCGCCGGGCTTGAGCAGCACGGGATTCATCAACGCGCTCGGCTCGACCCGGCACGCCTGCGCCTGCATGGCCTGCGCCCGCCCGATCTCGGCCCCGTCCCGCGTGACGAACGAATTCAACGACATGTTCTGCGCCTTGAACGGCGCGACCCGGACCCCCTGCCGCACCAGCCACCGCCCGATCCCGGCGGCCACCACACTCTTCCCGGCATCGGAGGTGGTCCCGGCAACAAGCAGCCCAAGCCCTCGCCCGGTCATACGGGGGCCTTCTGGTACCGCTGTGGGCAATCGTTCCGCAGGGCGATGGGGGTCCCCCCGCTCAAGCGAAGTCGCGAGTGGGGGAGGGTGGGCACAGCCTGCAACGCCGGGCGCAGCCCAACACGCGCCGGGGGCAACGCCCCTACCCCGGAAGCCGGGCCCCGCCCAACACGCGCCCGCAGCAACGCCCCCACCCCCAACGCCAACCACTGCACCCGAGAGGAAACCCGCACCGCCCGCTCGACATCACCAACAACCACAGCCCGCCCCCCACCATTCAGCACAGGCCGCCGCTCAACCCGCCCCGCGTACGACAGGGTCCCCCCGAGCCGTACCCCCAACGCCCCCGCGAACGCCGCCTCCACGACCCCGGCATTGGGGCTCGGATGCTTCCCGGCATCGGCCCGCCAGGCCCGTACCGCCCCCCGGGGATCACCCCCGGCGACCACCGCGAGGACGCCGGTGAGCCGTGCCCCCGGCCACCCCACCACGTCATCGAGCCGCGCCGAGGCCCACCCGAACCGCCGATACCGCCGCGACCGGTGCCCCACCATCGCGTCCAGCGTGTTCACGGCCCGGAACCCGAGCAGGCCGGGCACACCCCCAACGGCCCCCCACACCAACGCCCCCACGACGGCGTCGGACGTGTTCTCCGCGACGGACTCGACCACGGCACGGGCGATACCGTCGGCGTCCAGCGCCTGCGGATCCCGCCCGCACAGATGCGGCAACCGCGCCCTCGCCGCCTCGACGTCCCCAGCCTCAAGCGCCCGCCCGATCGCCCGCGCCTCCCGCCCGAGGGTGGTGCCGCCGACGACGGCCCAGGTGGCGGCGCCGGTCAGGGCGACGGACGCGGCGGGGGAGGACCGTACGGCACGCGCGGCGACGGCACCCAGCCCGACGGCCCCGCCCACGCACACGGCGGTGTACAGCGCCCCCCACCCGCGATGATCGCGCCACAGCAGCCGTTCCACGGCACCGGCGGCCCGCCCGAACCCGGCGACCGGATGCCCGCGGCGCGGATCGCCGAGGAGCAGATCACCGAGGAGTCCGGCGGTGGCGCCGTACGCGAATGCGCGTTCGGCGGCCATCGGCTCAGCCGGCCGTGGGGTCGAGGAGAGTTCCGGCGGTGAGCCGCGTTCGGCAGCCGAGCATGGCGAATGTCCTCACTCAGGGTGTCCGCGCCCTGGTTCGACGAAGTCGGCGGTGAGAGTTCCTGGCTCCCGGGGTTCTACCCCGGTGACAGTGGCGGGACCGCGCCGGATTCGCACCGGCTTCCTCTCGTGTCGCCGTAATGGCTCCGGCAGTCCACCACGGGCCTCGAACACCCGTCAACCTGCCGCTGACCTGCGCAGGGAGAGTGTGCTCAGCCCCACACCGGCCCTGTCGCACACAACACCAGGGCGGGGGGGGGGGGGTGTGTGTGCGGGGTACACCCGCGGCGATGTCTAGATGGGGGAGAGGGGGGGGGTGGGGGGGGGGTGTGGGGGCGCGGGGGGGTG
>NZ_JBHYUG010000063.1:22854-48843 GCF_042749375.1 Streptomyces sp. NPDC059477
CGCGTCGTCCCGGCGCGGGTGCTGTGTCACCCCCCCCCCCCCGCCATTGTCCCCAAAACCACCGGGGGGTGCCCGCTCCACTGCCCCGGCCCCCCCCCTGACAGATGCCGACAACGGACGCCTGTCGCCGATGCCGGTCGATACCGGCACAGGCGCGTCAGGCGACGATCCCGTCAGGCGACGATCAGATAGATCCCGTACGCCACCGCGCCCAGGCACGCCGCGAAGCAGGTGTACGCGCCGGTGACCGCGAGTGCCGCGCCCCCGCCGCGCTCGACCGCGCGCTCATGGCGGGAGAGGCCCGCGATACCGAGGGTGAACAGGCCGACGAGGGCCACGGTGACCACGAGGCTCACACCGAAGACGGAGCCGAGGGCCGCCCAGTCGATTTCCATGCTGCTGTGTCCTTGGGGGAGGGGTGGGGTGTGTCGGGCGGGCTCAGACCGTGGCCTTGGGGGCCGCCGGGTCGGGACCGGCGGGGGAGCCGGTACCGGCCGTGGCGGCGGCCTCTTCGGCGGCGACGGTCGGCGGCGGGATCACGGCGGCGACGGCGGCGGTCACGACGCCGGGCGCCAGGTCGGGGCCGTCCGTGCGCTCGCCGGCGTCGGTATCGCCGGTGTCGTCGTGGCCATTGACATTGGTGTGGTCGACGACCTCGCGCCGCGACAGCTTCCAGATCCAGGCGCTGGAGCCGATCAGGAAGACGGCGACGAGGCCGGTGCCCCAGGCGCCGAACCGGCACACCCACTCGGCGAGCGCGCCGACGACGGCGGCGGCCGGCAGGGTCAGCCCCCAGGCGACGAACATCCGGGTGGCCGTGGACCAGCGGACCACACCGCCCTTGCGGCCGAGGCCCGCGCCCATCACGGCGCCGGAGACGGAGTGCGTGGTGGAGAGCGAGAAGCCGAGGTGGGAGGAGGCCAGGATGACCGTCGCGGCGCTGGTCTGGGCGGCGAAGCCCTGCTGCGGCTGGAG
The DNA here is from genome assembly GCF_042749375.1 of Streptomyces sp. NPDC059477. Lineage (NCBI taxonomy): Bacteria > Bacillati > Actinomycetota > Actinomycetes > Kitasatosporales > Streptomycetaceae > Streptomyces > Streptomyces sp. NPDC059477. The sequence goes on from NZ_JBHYUG010000063.1 coordinate 23,830, forward strand.
GTCGGTCAGGCCCTTGCCCATGGTGCGGATGATCCGCCAGCCGCCGAGGTAGGTGCCGAGCGCGATGGCCACACCCGCCGAGACGATGACCCAGACGGGCGGGTCGGAGTCGGGGGCGAGGGTGCCACCGGCGACCAGGGCGAGGGTGATGATGCCCATCGTCTTCTGCGCGTCGTTGGTGCCGTGCGCCAGCGAGACCAGCCCCGCGGAGGCGATCTGACCGGCGCGGTACCCCTTGGCGGAGGACCTGGTCCCCGCGGACTTCTTGCCGAGCGTGTACGTGAGGCGGGTGGCGAACATCGCCGCGAGCCCGGCGACCAGCGGGGCGGCGATCGCCGGGAGCAGCACCTTGGTGATCAGCACGTCACCGTGCACCGCGCCGAAACCGGCGGAGGCGACGGTCGCGCCGATCAGACCGCCCATCAGGGCGTGCGAGGAGGAGGACGGCAGGCCCACCAGCCAGGTCAGCAGATTCCACAGGATCGCGCCGACCAGGGCGGCGAAGATGACCTCGGGCTGGATGCCGGACTCGTCGACGAGTCCTTTGGAGATCGTGTTGGCGACCTCCACGGAGAGGAAGGCGCCCACCAGGTTGAGCACGGCGGACATCGCCACCGCGGCCTTGGGTCTCATCGCACCGGTCGAGATGGTGGTCGCCATCGCGTTGGCGGTGTCGTGGAAACCGTTCGTGAAATCGAACGCGAGTGCGGTGACCACCACTATCGCGAGGATCAGCGAGAAGCTTTCCATTTACCCAAGCATTCGTTCGAGGTCATCGGCCGGATGAACGTAGGTAACCCAGATGAACGAATGGTGAACTGAAGGGGGCATTGGGGTGTATCTGACGGAGGGTTGGCATTCCGCTTAGCGATCGGCGCCCGCGTACCCGGCCACCGGTGCCCTCACTCCCGGCCGACGGCACCCTCACTCCCGGCTGCCGGTGCCCTCACTCCCGGCCGACGTCGCCCCTCGCGAAGGCCCTCAGTCGGTCCATCGACCCGTTGAAGAGATTCTGGTCACCCGGCAGCGCGCTGTTGTCGCTGCCGTCGCCGCCATCGTCGTGCTGCCAGATCGTCCACCGCGACCACCCCGCCGGTAGCTCCCCGGCGCTCGCCGAGCCGTAGCGGGCCACCCACAGCGGATGCTCGGCGGCGAAACCGGTGCTGCCACCCGTGCAGCTGTTCCACCAGTGGGTGGTGGTGTAGATCACCGGACGGCGGCCGGTGAGCCGCCGGACCTCGTCGCTGAACGCCCCGATCCAGCCGACCATCCCCGCCTTGCTCAGCCCGTAGCACTTCCGCTTGGTGTCGTACGGGTTGTACTCGATGTCGAGCGCGGGCGGCAGCGTCCGCCCGTCGGCCCGCCAGTCGCCGCCGTTGCGCACGAAGTACGCGGCCTGAGCCGCACCCGAGGACCTGTCCGGCAGCGCGAAGTGGTACGCGCCACGGATCAGCCCCGCGTCCAGGGCGCCGTTGTACTGCTGCCCGAAGTAGGGGTTGCGATAGGTCGTGGACTCGGTCGCCTTCACGTACACGAACCGCGCCCCCTTGGCCCGGGACCCCGGCCAGTCGACGTTCCTCTGATGGGACGAGACGTCATGCCCCCTTGGCTTGCTCGCGGCGACGGCCGGTACCTCCAGCAGCACCGCCCCCAGCAGCGCGAGCCCGGCGACCGAGGCACCGACCACCCGCCCCCGACGCCGACGACTGCTGCCCTGAGGGTGACCATGTGGGTGGCTGGTGCTGGTGCTGGTGCTGGTGCTGGTGCTGGTGCTGGTGCTGGCGTGGGCGTGGGCGTGGGCGTGGGTGTGGGCGCTGGTGCGGTGGTGAGCCATGCGGTACTTCCCCCGAAATGGCGGCGTACAGGACAAGTGCAGGACAAATCGCCCCGAGAGTAGGCGAAGATCATCGATCCCCGGTCGATCTCCGTCCAAACCCCTCGAACGGCCGACGGAAGTCCTCCCGCCGCCCCCGCACCGATGCGCCCCCACCACCCCGGCTGCGAGGATCACGCCCATGTCTGAGCAGCGACCCGGCAGCACCGAGACCGCCACCGCCTGGCAGGACCTGGTGGCGACCGCCCGCCGCACGGTGACCGACGGCCTGGTGGTCGGCACCTCCGGCAATGTCTCCGTCCGCGTCGGCGACACCGTGCTGGTCACCCCGTCGGGCGTGCCGTACGACCGCCTCGGCCCCGCCGACATCACCGGCGTCGCCCTGGACGGCCGCCGGACGATCGGCACCCTCGCCCCGACCAGCGAACTGCCGATGCATCTCGCCGTCTACCGCACCACCGACGCCCGCGCGATCGTCCACACCCACGCCGTCCACGCGACGGCCGTCTCCACCCTGGTCCCGGAACTCCCCACGATCCATTACATGACCGCGGCCATGGGCGGCCCCGTCCGCGTCGCCCCCTACGCGACCTACGGCACCGAAGAGCTGGCCGAGAACATCCTCCACGCCCTGACGGACCGCTCCGCCTGCCTCCTCCAGAACCACGGCACCCTCACCCACGGCACCACCCTCGCCCAGGCCTACGACCGCACGGCCCAGCTCGAATGGATGTGCCGCCTCTGGCTCACCGCCTCCTGTGTCCCCGGCCTGACCCCCTCCCTCCTCTCCCTCCGGCAACTGAACGAGGTGACCGAACAACTCCAGGGCTACGGCCAGCGCGACACCTGACCCGCACACCCCGGCGCGGACACCTCCCCTCTCCCTTCCACTGGCCGGGATCGAGCGGGGCCGGGACACTGGAGCCGTGGGCACTGTCAGAGCGACGGCCGCTGCCGTCACCGTGGCATTGGCGGCCGGCGCGGCGAGCGTGGCCGCCGGCCGACTCGCCAGCGACGCCGCGCTCAAGGCGCCGCCGGGCCGCCCGCTGCCGACCGAGCCCCGGCTCACCGTGCACGCCACGGCCGCCGGCCGGATCACCCTCACCCGGCAACTGGCCTCCCTGCGCCCCGGCACCTACGGCCTCGCCGGCGACGGCAGCCACGCGGTCGTCGGCCCCGTCCTGACCGCCGCGGCCCCCTCCGCCGACACCGTCGTACGCCGCCTGGAACGCGTCACCCACGGCACCCTCACCCCCGGCGACCACGTCTGGCTCACCCCCAACCTCTACGTCGGCGACCCCGGCGCCGCCCTCGGCCTGGACCACACCGACGTCGAGGTCCCCGGCGAACTCGGCGCCCTCCCGGCCTGGTGGGTGCCCGGCGCCCGGGACACCTGGGTGATCGCCGTGCACGGCCTGGGCACCACCCGCGAACACGCCATGAACCTCATGGAGTTCCTGCACCGCCTGCGCCTCCCGGTGCTCGCCCTCGCCTACCGCGGCGACCTCGGCGCCCCCCGCTCCCCGGACGGCCTGAACCATCTCGGCCAGACCGAGTGGCGCGACACGGACGCCGCGATCCGCCACGCCCTGGCCCACGGCGCCCGCGAGGTCGTCCTGCTCGGCTGGTCCACCGGCGCCACCATGGCCCTGCGCGCCGCCACCCGCTCTCCCGTACGGGACCGGATCGCCGGGCTGGTCCTGGACTCCCCGGTACTGGACTGGCCGACCACGCTCAAGGCACTGGCCGCCGCCCGGCGCACCCCGGGCGCCCTGCTCCCGCTCGCCGTCCGCGCCGCCCAGGGCCGCACCGGCCTGCGCCCCGGCCCCGAGCAGGCCGCGCCCAGCGCGGCCGAGCCCCTCACCGTCCCCACCCTGATCGTCCACGGCCCCGGCGACGAGGTCGCCCCCTGGGAACTCTCCCGCCGCCTCACCGCCCGCCACCCCGGCCTCATCACCCTCCACGAGGTCCCCGACGCCCCGCACGCCGCCATGTGGAACGCCGCCCCACCGACCTACGAAGAGGCCCTGCGCCGCTTCCTGACACCCCTGATGTGACGACCGGACCCGGGCCCGCGCGCCGACTCCGCTTCCGCCCACTCCACCCCCCACACCCACCCCGAAGGTTCCATTTCCCCCCGTCCTTCTGGCCTGATACCACCCCCTCGCCCCCGTTCCGGACCCCGTCCTCCACCCCCCTCCAGGACCGTTCCTGGCATTCCGTTTGGGTTTTCGGACCGTCAACCGGAAGACTGCACCCGTGACGTCCCGTATCCCGCGCGACTCCAGGCTTCGACTTGTCCGCCCGCGACCCCTGGCCGCCGCCCCCCGAGCGATGAACCAGCGGCGCACGCGCCGCCCCGCGCCCCGGCCGCCGGAGGGCACCCCGGCCCCCGCGGAACTGGCCAAAATGGCGCGCACCCGACTGGCCGGCGCCGCCCGCGTGGCCCGCTGGGCCGAGACCGCGCCCCACACGGGCAAGGAGCCCCTGTCCTCCGTCGGCAGGACCCCCGGCGCCTCCGCCGCCAAGAGCCCGGCCGACAACCCGCCCGCCGAAGACCGCCCCGCCGACAACAGGCCGGTTGACGAACAGGCCACGGACAACCGGCCCACCGACGGACAGCCCACCGACGGGCAGCCCACCGGGGGAGAGTCCACCGACGGACAGCCCACCGACGACAGGGCGACCGGCGGAAAGCCCACCGACGGAAAGGCCCCCGAGGACAGAGCCACCATGTCCGCCCCGACCGCCGAACGGGCCGCCGAGGAACTCGGCCTGACCCCCGCTCAGGTCCGCGCCGACTGGGACACCGCCCGCCTCGCCGGCCTGGTCGAGGTGCACGGCGGGGTCGCCCGCCCCGGCTGGCGGCTGCGCGCCTGGCACCGCGACGACAGCGCCGTACTGCGCGGCTGGGTCGCCCTGTTCGACGCCTGGTCGCTCGCCCACCCCGAGCCCGCCGGCCATGAGCCCGCCGCCGTCGCCGAGGTCGTCTCGGCCATGCCCCAGGTGCTCTCCTTCCTCCAGCTCTCCGCCGGCCCCGTACCCGTCGCCCAGCTCCTGGACCTCCTCCAGCAGCGCGTCGGCGAACTGCGCACCCAGCGCTGCGAGATCCCGTACGGCCCGCAGCCCGAACCCACGCCGCCCAGCGACGACACCGCCCTCGCCCCCCTCCTCGACTGGGCCCTGCACGCCCTGGCCAGCGTCGGCGCCCTCACCTACGGCGACGCCCAGGCCACCCTCACCCCGCTGGGCAGCTGGGCGGTCTGGGTCAAGCTGGAGCAGATCTGCGTCGCCGCGCAGAGCCCCGCCGGGAACATCGAGGCCGCCGCCGAGGACATGCTGCGCGGCTGCGCCCAACTGCGCCCCAACGCCGCTCGCGCCGAGTACCGCGCCTGGCTCGCCGCCCGCCCCGTCGGCAGCGCCGTCACCGAACTCCTCGACGCCGCCCGCGGCGAGGACGCCCTGCTGCGCAGCCTCGCCTTCGAGACACTGCGGGTGGTCGGCGCCCCCGCCGAGCCCGACGTACGCGCCGTGCTCGACGAACCGACCCTGCGGCCCTACGCCCTGCTCTGGCTCGCCGAGCACGACGGCGCCGACCCCGAGGACGCCCACGAGGTGCTCACCCGCGAGGAGGCCACCTGGCTGTGGGTCGACACCGCCGCCGCCGTCGCCGACCACGGCGAGGCCCCGCTGCTGGTGAGGCACCTGGAGTCCGCCGTCCAGCCGACCGTGCCCGCGCTGCTGGACGAGGTGCGTGCCGTCGGCCACCCCCGCACCGTGCAGGTCCTGGTCGCGCTCGCCGCCGCACACCCCGACCCGGCCCTAGCCAAGGCCGTCCGCCGCGCCGCCTTCCAGGTGCACACCGGCGGACGCTGACGGCCTCCCGCGCTCAGACCCCGCGGCGGGCCGGCGTCAGCCGGATATCGCCGGAGCGTAGGTGCCGAAGCTCCAGACGTTGCCCTCAAGATCCCGGGCCAGGTAGTCCCGGGAGCCGTAGTCCTGGTCCGTCGGGGGCATCAGGATCTCCACGCCGTGGTCCACGGCCCACTGGTGGTGTGCGTCGACGTCGTCCACCACGACGTACACCCCGACCGTGCCCGATTCCTTCATCGCCGTGTCGAACACCCCGCCGCGGCCCTTCGAACCGAGCATCACCGCGCCGTCGCCCTGCACCAGCTCGGCGTGCAGCACCGCGCCGTCCTCGCCCTCGTACAGCGCCAGCTCCGTGAACCCCAGCGCCTCGGTGAGCTGCCGGACCGCCGCCTTCGCGTCCGTGTACAGCAACGTCGGATAGATGCTGGGCCGCCCGCCCTGCGTGCCTGCCATGCCGATCACTCCCTCGTGAAGCCATGCCCGACCACGCCGGAAAGGCCCCGTCGCACCGGATTCCGACGTGCTCTCAGTCTCGCACCCACCACTGACATCGGCCCTGCCCCGCGGTCCGCGTCGGTCCCGCCACCGGCCGCACCCCGCACCTCCCCGGCCCGGCGGCCCCCGCCGAGCCCACCGTCAGCGGAACGTGTTGCACAACGCCATGTCCCCGGTCCGGTACCCCTCGTAGAACCACTGCTGCCGCTGCCGCGCCGACCCGTGCGTCCAGTTCTCCGGCGTCACCCGCCCCTCGTACCGCGCCTGGATCCGGTCGTCGCCCACCGCCGCCGCCGCGTCCAGCCCGTCCCGGATGTCGGCGTCCGTCAGGCTGGTGATCAGGGGCCGCCCGGTCGACTCGTCGTTCGTCGTGGTCGCGTGATGCGCCCACACCCCGGCATAGCAGTCGGCCTGCAACTCCACCTTCACCGCGTTGCTGTTGGCACCGGTCTGCCCGTCCTGCGCCCGGCCCAGCGTGCCGAGCAGATCCTGTACGTGATGCCCGTACTCGTGCGCCACCACGTACGCCTGTGCGAACGGCCCGCCCGACGATCCGAACTTCGTCCGCAGCTCGTCGAAGAAGCCGAGGTCGAGATACACCCTCTGGTCGGCGGGACAGTAGAACGGCCCCACCGCCGAGGTCGCCGTCCCGCACCCCGTGGCGACCCGCCCGGTGAAGAACACCGTGGGGGAGCGGGTGTACCGGCCGCCCCGCCGCTGGAACTCCTCGGCCCAGAAGTCCTGCACGCTGTTGACCACGGCCACGACCCGGCAGTCCTCCTTGGTGTTGGCGTCCTGCCCGGTCCGGCAGGTCTGCTGGACCTGCGCGAGCGTCGACGCCGTGGCCGCGGGCGAGGAGTCCCCCGAGGACAGCCCGAGTTGCTCGGGACCGACCCCGAAGAACAGTCCCAGCAGCAGTGCGATCAGCCCCGCGACGCCGCCGCCGACGGTCGCCCGCCCGCCCGGGACCCGGCTGCCGCGCCGGTCCTGCACCTCGGAGGTGTCGAGCCGCGCGTCGTCGTCGAACTGCATGCGGGACCACCCTCCGCCTACGCCGTCCCCGTGCGGCCATCCTGACCCGCCCCCGGCCCCCCGGCCCCGGGCGAAGGTCCGAACGGGCGACACCCCGCCCCCGCCCCGCCGTGTCCCATCCCACCGCCCATGCCCACGGCTACGCTCTGCGCCTGATCCACGGCCGACCGATCGGCACCCCCTTCCCGGCCGGACCCCCGAGAAGGGCGCGCGAGTGGCGGTACGGCGGTCCAGGCCCGCACAACGGCAGTCCAGGTCCGCGCCCCCGCAGCCCCAGCCCTCGCGGACGACGCCGAAAGGCCCCGAACACGTGCCAGCCCCACCCCCGCCCCCGGAACGACAGGCGTTCCCGTCCCACCGCGCCCGCCGTCTCCTCCCCGCCACCCTCGCCCTGCTGATCGCCGTGCCCCTGTTCGCTCTCGCCCATCACGCCCGGCCCGTCCCCTACGGCGACCGGCTCACCGTCCACGCGCGCGAGGACGCCGCCGAGCCCGTGCGGTCGGCGGCCATCCGCCGGGCCGCTGTCGAGGCGTACGACCCGCTGACCGGCGCCGTGCGCTGGCGGCACGCGCGCGTGGGCAGCCGTCCCCTGGAGGTGCTCCCCGCGCGCGGGGACGCGATCACGCTGTGGGACGACGGTCTGATCACCGCCACCGACGGGCGCGCGGTCCGCTGGCACCGCGCCCTGCCCGGAGCCGCCCACGGGCTCCCCGAGGCCGGCGCGACCGGCGTGCTGCGCGAACTGCCGCGCGGAATGCTCGCCGTGATCACTCCTGATCGGATCGCCGCCTACCGGCTCAAGGACGGCGACCTGCGCTGGGTGCTGCCCGCGAGCGAGGGATGTTCGTTCGACGCCGGGCGTGCCGTTCGTCACGCGGGGGCGCTGCTGGTCGCCCAGCCGTGCTCCGGGGACACCTGGACCGCGCAGCTCACCGCGGTGGACGACCTCGGCCGGATCGTCCCGGGCCGCACCCCGCTGGGGAACCGCTCCCCGGGCCGGACGTCCGAACACACCAAGTCGGAAAAACTGGTTGCACGACACCGTTAGACTGGCCCCATGGCCATTCTCCTCGCGCACTAGACGGCGGGTGCGTCCGCGAAACCCCGTCCGCCCGCCACCCACCGCCCTGGAGTCTGTCCGTGATCTCCGCCTCCGCCATCGAGCTGCGCGCCGGCGCCCGCATCCTCATCGAGAACGCCTCTTTCCGTGTCGCCAAGGGCGACCGCATCGGCCTGGTCGGGCGCAACGGCGCCGGCAAGACCACCCTCACCAAGGTCCTGGCCGGCGAGGGCATGCCCGCCGCGGGCACCGTCACCCGCTCCGGCGAGGTCGGCTACCTCCCGCAGGACCCCCGCACCGGCGACCTGGACATGCTCGCCCGCGACCGCGTCCTGTCCGCGCGCGGCCTGGACGTACTGATCCGCAAGATGCGCGAGAACGAACAGCGCATCGCCAACGGCTCGGGCGCCACCCGCGAGAAGGCGCTCAAGCAGTACGAGCGCCAGGAGACCGAGTTCCTCACCAAGGGCGGCTACGCGGCCGAGGCGGAGGCCGCCACCATCGCCGCCGCGCTCAATCTGCCCGACCGGGTGCTCGGACAGCCGCTGCACACCCTCTCCGGCGGTCAGCGCCGCCGTATCGAGCTGGCCCGGATCCTGTTCTCGGACGCCGACACGCTGCTGCTGGACGAGCCGACCAACCACCTCGACGCGGACTCGATCATCTGGCTGCGGGACTACCTGAAGACCTACCGCGGCGGCTTCATCGTGATCTCCCACGACGTCGATCTGGTCGAGACGGTCGTCAACAAGGTGTTCTACCTGGACGCCAACCGATCCATGATCGACATCTACAACATGGGCTGGAAGCTCTACCAGCAGCAGCGCGAGGCCGACGAGAAGCGCCGCAGGCGCGAGCGGCAGAACGCCGAGAAGAAGGCCGCCGCGCTCAACGCCCAGGCCGACAAGATGCGCGCCAAGGCCACCAAGACGGTCGCCGCGCAGAACATGGCCCGCCGCGCGGAGAAGCTCCTCGCGGGCCTGGACGACGTCCGCCAGTCCGACAAGGTGGCCAAGCTCCGCTTCCCCGAGCCGTCGCCCTGCGGCAAGACCCCGCTGATGGCCGAGGGTCTGTCGAAGTCGTACGGCTCGCTGGAGATCTTCACGGACGTGGACCTGGCGATCGACAAGGGCTCCCGGGTCGTCATCCTCGGCCTCAACGGCGCCGGCAAGACCACCCTGCTGCGGCTGCTCGGCGGCGTCGAGCAGCCCGACACCGGCGCGGTCGTCCCCGGCCACGGCCTGAAGCTCGGCTACTACGCGCAGGAGCACGAGACCCTCGACCCGGACCGTACGGTGCTGGAGAACATGCGTTCGGCCGCCCCCGACCTGGATCTCGTCGAGGTCCGCAAGGTGCTCGGTTCGTTCCTGTTCTCCGGCGACGACGTGGACAAGCCCGCGCGCGTGCTGTCCGGCGGCGAGAAGACCCGGCTCGCCCTCGCCACCCTCGTGGTGTCGTCGGCGAACGTCCTGCTGCTCGACGAGCCCACCAACAACCTCGACCCGGCCAGCCGCGAGGAGATCCTCGGCGCGCTGCGCACCTACAAGGGCGCGGTCGTCCTGGTCACCCACGACGAGGGCGCCGTCGAGGCGCTCCAGCCGGAGCGGATCATCCTGCTGCCGGACGGCGTCGAGGACCTGTGGGGCGCCGACTACGCGGATCTGGTCGCCCTGGCCTGATCGAAGGGATGATCCACTGGCTATGGATCATTCGGCCCATCGGTGATCCACCATCTGTGTGAGATCTCCTCGTACCCGAGTGTGTCCTACATTCACTTCGCGGCGGACCCCTGTCAGCTCAGGGGGTCCGCCGCGCTGTGCTGCTGACCTGGACCTTCGCCGAAGAACCCGTTCGGAGGCACGGACCGTCACGCTCGGAATTCTCTGTTCCGCTTGTGGGGATGCGCTCCTGTCGTCACAACGCTGTCGCACGGACCTTGCCGAATGGGTGGCCATGAAGCCCCGGAGGGGTGATCATGAGGGGACCAGAGCGCACTTCCCATGAGGAGGCACGGGTGGCCGAGACTCTGAAGAAGGGCAGCCGGGTAACCGGCGCCGCGCGCGACAAGCTCGCGGCAGACCTGAAGAAGAAGTACGACGCCGGTGCGAGCATCCGGGCGTTGGCCGAGGAGACCGGCCGCTCGTATGGCTTTGTGCACCGGATGCTCAGCGAGTCGGGCGTCACGCTCCGTGGGCGTGGCGGGGCGACCAGGGGCAAGAAGGCCCCCTAGGGCCTCACGTCCCGGGCAGCCCATCGGCTTCGATGGCGGACACCCGGTCGGTCGGCCGATCGGCCGGGTGGTTACTGTGCAGTCACTTACGAGTGCCTCGGTACGGCACTCTCCGCTGACCGCACCCATCGGAGGCGCCCCATGGCTTCGCCCGACCCGGCTACGGATCCGGTGACCGACCCGGCACACGACAACAACGATCCGGTTCTCGACCAGGACGGCGTACGGCTCACCGTGGACGACGCGATCGCCACGGTGACCCTGACCAACCCGGCCAAGCGCAACGCGCAGAGCCCCGCTCTGTGGCGTGCGCTGACCGCGGCCGGCAGGGCACTGCCGGGCACCGTCCGGGTCGTGGTGCTGCGGGCCGAGGGCAAGTCGTTCTCGGCCGGGCTCGACCGGCAGGCGTTCACGCCCGAGGGCTTCGACGGCGAGCCGTCGTTCCTGGACCTCGCGCGCGGCACCGACGCCGCCCTGGACGCCGCCCTGGCCGAGTACCAGGACGCGTTCACCTGGTGGCGGCGCAGCGACCTGATCTCCGTCGCCGCCGTCCAGGGACATGCCATCGGCGCGGGCTTCCAGCTCGCGCTCGCCTGTGACCTGCGCGTCGTCGCGGACGACGTGCAGTTCGCCATGCGCGAGACCGGCCTCGGCCTGGTCCCCGACCTGACCGGCACCCATCCGCTGGTGAGCCTCGTCGGCTACGCCCGCGCGCTGGAGATCTGCGTGACCGGACGCTTCGTCCAGGCCGCCGAGGCCGAACGCACCGGCCTCGCCAACCTCGCCGTCCCCGCCGACCAGCTCGACGCCGCCGTCCAGGACCTCACGGCCGCGCTGCTCGCCGCGCCCCGCGACGCCGTCATCGAGACCAAGGCGCTGCTGCGGGGTGCCCAGGAGCGCTCGTACGAGGATCAGCGCGCCGCCGAGCGGCAGGCGCAGGGGCGCCGATTCCGGGATCTCGCGGGACTCGGCGAGTAACTTCGCGGGCGTCATCGTGCGTGTCGTGGTGTGTCGTCGGGCGTCTTGGTGTGCGCGGCTCGGTGAGCCGAAGCGAGTCGATCGGCTGCGAATCGATCGAGTGCGAGTTGATCGAGTGCGAGTCGATCAGCCACGAGTCGATCAGCCACGAGCCCCGATCGGGCGCGAGTCGATCAGCTCGGGTGTGCGCGAACGATCGTGCGGTCAGTCCACGGCGGTCACCAGTACGGCGACCGACGGGCGATCGGACACCGCCCCGCCCACCGCCGAGCGCACCTTGCGGGCCACCTCGACGGTCCGGTGCGCCCGGTCGACGGCGATCTCCACGCGCATGTGACGCCGGGGGACGGCCCTGACACCGGTCTTCGTTCGATCAGCAACGGGCTGATCGATATGCACCGCGCGGCCGAGGCCACCGAGCGCGCCGGTCAGACGGGTGACACCCGGGACAGCGAGGGTGGCACGTGTGACGCGCTGTCCGTCGGTGGCCTCGGCGTCGGGGTCCCCGCGCGGGTCGGGATGCCCGGTCGCGGCGGGGCTGTCTGAAGGGGTGGAGCCGTTGGACGCGGCGGGGCCCTTGGCCGTGGCGGGGCCGGTAGGGCCGTCGGACGGGGCGGGGGCCGGAGCGGGTGCGGACCCGGCCTCACCGGCCGGGCGGGGCCCTGACGGCCGTACGGACGCGGACTCTTCCGTGTCGTCCGCCTCCAGGAGCGCCGTCACCCGCAGATCCACCTCCGTGACGGTCAGCCCCAGCCGTTTCGACGCGGCCCGCGCCAGGGCGTCGCGCAGCCTGCCCGCGCCGGTCGGCAAGGGCTCGGCCCCCGTCGCCGAGAAGTCGGCGGTCACCCGGAGCGGGCCGGGTGGCAGGGCGCCCGGCGGTGGCGGTACCGCCGGTTCGTGCGTCGGGCCGGGATCCGCCGGGGCGATCCGGAGGGCGCCGAGCCGGACGCCCGGCACCTCGTCGCCGGCCCACCGCAGGACGCCCGCCGCCGCGTCCTCCGTGATCCACGCGCCGTCGCGCGCGCCGCCCAGCGGCAGCAGCCTGCCGAGCCCCACCTGTTGCCGTACCACGCGCGCCCACTGCTCCGTCATTGCTCCAGCCTGCCGCATTCCCGGCGCGCCACCGCGCAACCCCGCTTACGGTGGTCAAAGGGACGACGATCGAACGAACGGAACGACCGAAAAGAACATACGGCGATGATCGAAAGGGACGTACGGCGATGACGGACACGACGGATCGGAACCGGACGCAGGGAGCCGAGAGCGACTCCGACACGCCCGTACAGACGCGCAAGGCCACCAAGCGCGGTGGCGGGGCTCCCGCGACCCGTGGGCGGACCACCATCGCCGACGGGGTCGTGGAGAAGATCGCCGGACTCGCCGCGCGGGACGTTCTCGGGGTGCACGCGATGGGCAGCGGGATGAGCCGCACCTTCGGCGCCGTGCGCGATCGGGTGCCCGGTGGCTCGAAATCGGTGACACGCGGGGTGAAGGCCGAGGTCGGCGAGGTGCAGACCGCACTGGACCTGGAGATCGTGGTCGACTACGGCGTGTCGATCTCCGACGTGGCCCGCGACGTGCGGGAGAACGTGGTCGCCGCGGTCGAGCGCATGACCGGCCTTGAAGTGGTCGAGGTCAATATCGCGGTCAGCGATGTGAAGCTGCCCGACGAGGAGGACGAGGAGTCGGAGCCCCGGATCCAATGATCCACCGGCTGCGACAACCGCTCGCTGAGGGGAGCGCAGGATGAGCATGGCCGTGGTCGGAATGATCGCGGGGATGGCGCTGGGGTTCGCCGGCTACTTCGGTGGGTTCGGTGCTTTTCTGCTGGTGGCCGCCCTGGGCGCCATCGGGTTCGTGGCCGGCCGGTTCCTGGAGGGGGACCTGGAGCTGGGCGACTTCTTCCGCACGCGCGACGACCGCCGGCGGTGACGTCGGTGAGCGGTGGGACCGGGGCCGGGCAGCCGGGCGGTGCCCGGGGTGTCGTATCGCCCCATGAGAACGGCCCGGAGGAACCGGACGGCCCGGACGACCCGCGCGGTGGGCACGGGAGTGAGCCCGCCGTACCCGCCGCGGAGCGCGGTGCCACCCGGATCGCCGACCGGGTCGTCGCGAAGATCGCCGCACAGGCGGCGCGCGAGGCGGTCGGCCCGCTGCCCGAGGCCGCGGCGCGCCCGCACGCCACCGTCGTGGTCCGTCCGCACGCGCAGGGCCCCGGCGAGGCGCCCGCCGACGCCGCCCACATCCGCCTGCACCTCGAACTCGGCTACCCCGCCGACATCGCGGGTCACTGCCGCGCGGTGCGCCGTCATGTCACGGAGCGGGTGGGCGCGTTGGTGGGCATGGAGGTTCCGGAGGTCGCCGTCGAGGTGGAGCGGCTGCATCTGCCGACGGCGTACGGCGCACAGGGGAGGACGCGATGAGCGAGTCCCAGGAGCCCGAGGAGACCACGCAGCGGCTGCCGGTGCTGGAGAAGGAGCCGGGGCCGGGGACGGGCGGGCAGGAGGGCGGTCCCGGGCTCGACCGGTCGGCGTCGGCCGCCGCCCACGACCCGCCGCCCGCACTCGACGGCGACGGCGGCGAACAGCACCGCTTCTGGTCCGCCCGGCGCGTCCCCGCGGCCGTCGTCGCCCTGCTCCTCCTGGCCGTCGCCGCGCTCTTCCTGTACGACATCGTCGCCGTCCGCGCCGGCCACCCGGCCATGCGCTGGCGGCGCGAACTCGCCCAGCAACTCGCCGAACGGCCCCTGGACGACACCTGGGTGCTCACCGGCGCGGCCGTCGCCGCAGCGCTCGGCCTGTGGCTGATCGTGCTCGCCGTCACCCCGGGCCTGCGGTCCGTGCTGCCGATGCGGCGCACCCATGGCGACGTCCGGGCCGGACTCGCCCGCGCGGCTGCCGCGCTGGTGCTGCGCGACCGCGCGATGGAGGTCTCCGGGGTGCAGTCGGTACGCGTGCGTATGGGCCGCAGACGCGCCGACGTCCGCGCGGTGTCGCATTTCCGCCCGCTGGACGACGTACGGACCGATCTCGACACCGTGCTCGCCGACGCCATCCGCGGCCTGGGCGTGTCCCGGCCGCCCTCGCTCGCGGTGCACGTCCGCCGTCCCGGCCGGAAGGGGTGAGTACGGTGCTCAGGACCGTCAACCGGGTGCTGCTCGGCGTGATCGGCCTCGTGCTGCTGGTGTTCGGCGGCTCGGTGCTCGCCGTCGGTCTGGGGCTGAAACCGCCGTCCTGGTGGATCTACGACGGCCCCGGCGACGTTCTGCTGAGCGATGCCCGGCGCACCCGCTGGCGGGCGGAGGGCTGGTGGTGGCCCACCGTCATCGCCGTGCTCGCCGTACTGGTGCTGCTGGCCCTGTGGTGGCTGACCTCGATCCTGCGCCGGCGCCGGCTCGGCGAGGTGCTCGTCGACACGGGCGACGGCGAGGGTGCCCTGCTGCGGGGACGCGCGCTGGAGGACGTCCTCGCCTCCGAGGCCGCCGCCCTCGACGGCGTGGACACGGCCCAGGTCCACCTCAAGGGCCGCCGCACGGCCCCTGAGGCCCGCGTACGGCTCCTGCTGGAACCCCATGTGGACCCGGGGACGGCCCTGAGCGGGCTGACGGACCAGGCGCTCGCCCACGCGAGGGACTCGGCGGGCCTGGCGGCCCTGCCGACGAAGGTCCGCCTGAGGGCCGCCAAACACCGCGCGGAGAGGGTGAGCTGAGGCAGGGCCGGGACGTCCTGATCAGAAGCCCCGCCGGGACCCGCCGTCCACGTTGAGCATGACCCCGGTCAGGTAGGACGCGGCGGGCGACAGCAGAAACGCTCCAGCGCGTCCGAACTCCTGTGCCTGCCCATAGCGTCGCAATGGAATCCGCGCCTCGTGCGCCGCGCGGGTCGCCCCGGGGTCGGCGGACATCGCGTCCAGCTCGCGCACCCGGTCCGTGTCGATCCGTCCCGGCACCAGCCCGACCACCCGGACACCGCGCGGCCCCAGCTCGTCGGCCAGGCTCTTGGCGAACCCGGCGAGCCCCGGCCGCAGCCCGTTGGAGATGGTCAGCCCCGGGATCGGCTCGTACACGGAGCCGGAGAGCACGAACCCGATGACACCCCCGGCCTCCAGTTCCGCCGCCGCCGCGCGGGCGAGCCGTACCGCGCCCAGGAACACCGATTCGAACGCCGACTGCCACTGCTCGTCGCTGTTGTCCGCCGCGAACCCCGCCGCGGGCCCGCCCACGCTGACGAGGATCCCGTCGAAGCCGCCGAACCGCTCCCGCGCGGTGGCGATCAGCCGCCCCGCCGCCCCAGGGTCGGCGTTGTCGACCGCCACCCCGGCGGCGTTCGCCCCCAGCTCCTGCGCCGCCTCGGTGACGGTCTTCTCGGCGCGGCCGGTGACGACCACCTTCGCGCCGTCGGCGACCAGTTCGCGCGCGATCGCGTTGCCCAGCCCGCGCGTGGCCCCGGTGACGATGTACACCCGGTCCTTCAGCCCAAGATCCATGGCCCTATGGTGCCCTGTCGCCGCCGAAGAGCGCGACAGCGGTGTTGACGAGGCCGATATGGCTGAACGCCTGCGGAAAGTTGCCCAAGTGACGGCCGGTCCGCGGATCGCACTCCTCGGACAGCAGGCCCACGTCGTTCGCGAGCGACACCAGGCGTTCGAACAACTCCCGTGCCTCGCGCGTACGGCCCGTCATGTGCAGCGCGTCAGCGAGCCAGAACGAACAGACCAGAAATGCTCCTTCGTCCCCCGGCAGCCCGTCCACGGCCGTCCGCGCGGCGCTGTAGCGCAGCAACAGCCCGTCCTGGTCCAGCTCCGCGCGGATCGCGTCCACCGTGCCGATCACGCGCGGGTCGTGCGGCGGCAGAAAGCCCAGGCGCGGGATGAGCAGTACGGCGGCGTCCAGCTCCTGGGAGCCGTAGTACTGCGTGAACGTGTTCCGCGCGGGATCGTATCCGCGCTCGCACACCTCACGGTGCACCTCGTCACGCATCGCCCGCCAGCCGTCCAGATCGCCGCCCAGCTCCGGCTCGGCCTCCAGCGCGCGTACCGCGCGGTCGGCGGCCACCCAGACCATCACCTTGGAGTGCACGAAGTGCCGCCGCCCGCCGCGCACCTCCCACAGCCCCTCGTCGGGCTGCCGCCACCGTGCGCTCAGCCACTCCATGAGCGCGCTCTGGAGCGCCCACATGTCCGACTGCGCGTCGAGCCCCGAGTGCCGGGCCAGTTCCAGCGAGTCCATGACCTCGCCGTAGACATCCAGCTGGAGCTGTTTCACGGCGTCGTTGCCGATCCGTACCGGCGCCGACGAGGCGAACCCCGAAAGCCACGGCACCTCCATCTCCGGCAGCCGCCGCTCGCCCGCGAGGCCGTACATGATCTGGAGATCGGCCGGGTCACCGGCGACCGCGCGCAGCAGCCAGTCGCGCCACGCGCCGGCCTCCTCCTGGTAGCCGACGGCGAGCAGCGCGCCGAGCGTGAGGGTGGAGTCACGCAGCCAGCAGTAGCGGTAGTCCCAGTTCCGCACCCCGCCCAGGTCCTCCGGCAGCGATGTGGTGGGCGCGGCCACGACACCCCCGGTCGGCTTGTACGTGAGCGCCTTGAGGGTGATCAGGGAGCGCACCACGGCCTCCCGGTGCGGCCCCTGGTAGGTGCACCGCGCGGTCCACGTCCGCCAGTCGTCCACGCTGGCCCGCAGCGCCTCGAAGGGGTTGGTCAGCGGCGGACGCGGCTCGTGCGAGGGATGCCAGGTCAGCACGAACGCGACCCGCTCGCCGGGTCCGATCGTGAACTCCGAGTACGTACCGAAATCCTCGCCCCAGGTGTGCACCGGCGGCTCGCTGCGCAGCCACACCGAGTCCGGGCCCGCCGTGGCCACCCGGTGGCCGCCGGATCTGCGCATCCACGGCACGATCGATCCGTAGTCGAACCGGATCCGCAGCGTGCTGCGCACGGTGACCCGGCCGCGCAGCCCTTCGACGACGCGTACGAGGTCGGGGGCGCGGTCGCGCTGCGGCATCAGGTCGGTGACCCGCACGGCGCCCTCGTCGGTCTCCCACTCGGTGTCCAGGACAAGCGTGCCGGGCCGGTAGGCGCGCCGCGCGCACCGGCCGCTGTCGTGCTTGGGGGCGATGCGCCAGTGCCCGTTCTCCTCGTCGCCGAGCAGCTTCGCGAAGCAGGCGGCCGAGTCGAAGCGGGGGAGGCACAGCCAGTCGACCGAGCCGTCCATGCCCACCAGGGCGGCGGTCTGCTCATCGCCGATCAGGGCGTAGTCCTCGATGCGATTGGCGCGGTCCGGATCGTCCGAGGCCGACTCTTGCTCACCGGTGTCGTTGGGCGGGTACACGGCTTCCCGGTTCCCGTACGGGCGTAACGGCAATCGGGGGTGGGGGCCGGGCGGGTGACGGGGGGACTCGGTCCTGCGCGGGTCCCGTGCGGTACTTGTGCCGGTCCGTAGCGGTCGATTGCCGGTTGATCGCCGGTCCATGCCGGTCCGTGCAGGTCCTCTACCGGCCCTATGGGCCCGGGAGGGGTTCCGGATCACGTTGTGGAGTGCCGGGACTGGGACCGGGCCGTCCCGGACAGGTCCAGGGAGTGCCTGGCTACACCGCGGCCGGCTCCGCGTCCCGCGCCCGCTCCGCCTCCGCCGGCGGCTGCTTGTCGCGGGCCTCGCGGCGCACGAGGATCAGCCAGCCGACCGGGACGGCGGCGGCGAACAGCCACCACTGGATGGCGTAGGCGTAGTTCAGGGCGGCGTCCTCATTGCCGGGCTTTCCGATCAGCTCCGGCGTGTTGCCCTTGGGCTCGGGCGTGGTCTGTACGACGTAGCCGCCGAGCACCTGAGCGTCGAGGCGGTCGGCCTCCTGGGCGCTGCTGATCAGCATGATCTGCCGGTCCGGCAGCCCTTCGAGGTCCTTGATCCCGCTCGCCTCGGTCGTCTCGTCGGGCATCAGCCGCCCGCTGACGGTGATCTCCCCGCCCGGTGGCGCGGGGACCTCGGGGAACGCGGTCTGGCTGAGACCGTCGGCGGGGATCCAGCCGCGGTTGACCAGCATCACCTTGCCGTCCGCCAGGACGAACGGGGTGAGGACCTGGAAACCGACCTCCTCGTCGGCGTTCACCCGCCGCCTGACGACGACCTCCCGCTCGGGGTCGAAGTGGCCACGGGCGGTCACCGTGCGGTACCGCTCATCGGTCGTGACGGTGTGCCCGGGGGACGTCAGCCGCTCCACGGGCACCGCCGGGGCGCCGAGCGCTTCGGCGACCAGGTCGTTGCGGGCGGTGCGCTCCTCGTAGCGATGCATCTGCCAGAAACCCAGCTCGATCATCGTCGGGATGAGCGCGACGGCCAGCAGGGTCAGCAGCACCCACTGCCGGGACAACAGGAAGCGGTACACCCCACGACCGTACCTCTCGGGGCGCGGCGGGCCGTGAGCGGGGGTGGGAGGTGGGGTGAGGTGGGGTGAGGTGGGGAGGGAGGGACCGGCCCCGGCGTGTCGGAGGTGGTGATCGTTCGATCGGCTGCGTGCTGCTCGTTCGTTCACACGCGGTCGACGACGCCGGTCCTTCCCTCCGCGCGGGCGCAGTGGGCGCCGCAGTACCAGTGGCCCTCGACCTCCACGCCCTGCCCGATGATCTGCACCCGGCAGTGCTCGCAGATCGGTGCCATGCGATGGATCGCACAGGAGAAGCAGTCGAACACATGCACAGCGCCCTGCGCGTGCACCTCGAAGGTCATTCCGTAGTTATTGCCGCAAACCTCACATGTCGCCATGCGCCACAGGGTGAGCGGTCCGCCGCGCCCGGGCGAGCGGCCACCGGGCGAGTCGCGCACAATCACCCGTCCGTACGGTCACGCCCCGGACGCGGGTTCCACATCCAGCAGGAGCTGCCCGAAGGCCGCCTCGTCGACCACCGGCGTGCCGAACTGCCGCGCCTTGACCACCTTCGACGTGCTGGAGTCCGGGTCATTCGTGACGAGCAGACTGGTCAGCCGGGACAGGCTGGTCGCCACGTGCAGCCCGGCCTCGACCGCCCGGTCCTCCAGCAGCTCGCGCTCGACGGAGGTGTCCCCGGAGAACGCCACCCGCATGCCCTGCTTGAGCCGCTTGCCGTCCTCGTAGCGCCCCGGGTTCGGGTGCGGGCACGCGGGGCGCTTGCGGGACGGCCGCCAGGTGCCCGGCCGATAGCTCCCGTGGCCGCCGTACCCGCCCGAGCCGCCCGCCTGCTGCCCGATGCGCGGCGCGGGCCGCTCCGACCACTCCGTCAGCGGGCGGCACTCCTGTAGCGGCAACGGCACACCGCCCTCCGCCGCCATGACCAGACTCGGCCGGAACGACTCCGCCAGCACGCGCGCGTCGTCCAGCGCGTGGTGCGCCCGCCGCTGGACGACGCCGTAGTGCGCGGCGAGCGACTCCAGCTTGTGGTTGGGCAGCGGCAGCGCCAGCGCCTTGGACAGCGCGATGGTGCACAGCCGCTGGCTCACCGGCGGCAGGCTCTCCACGCGCGCGTACTCACGGGCGATCATCTGCCAGTCGAAGCCCGCGTTGTGCGCCACCAGCACCCGCCCGTCCAGCCGCCGCCCGAACTCCTCGGCGATGTCATGGAAGAGCGGCGCCGACGCGAGCTGGTCGCTCGTCAGGCCATGGATCCACACCGGCCCCGGATCGCGCTCCGGGTTGACGAGTGTGTACCAGTGGTCCTCGACCTCACCGCGCGCGTCCAGCCGGTAGACCGCCGCGGAGATTATCCGGTCGTCCCGGGCCAGTCCGGTGGTCTCCACGTCGACGACCGCGTATCCCTGCGGATAGGCGGCCGGCCACGACACGGGCAAGGACCCCGCGGTCCTACGGTCTTCGAGCATGGTCACTGAGGATACGGGCCCGGACTGACAGCGTGTCGAGTCACCCCGCAAGCCCATGGCGCGCGGCGCCGGAACTCGCACACACGCGCGTGGCCCCCGTTCAAGACCACGCCGACGCACGGGAGTTCGTCGGCCGCACGACACCCCTGCTCACCGGCTGACTCCCGGTCAGGCACGCGAGACCGTCCCCGGCGCACACGAGTCGGTACGCGGGGGAGCGCGCCCCGGGTGCGATCCTCGCGGTGTGATGGAACCAACGCACGACGAGCCCCATGGCGGCGCGCTGGGCGAGCGGCTCAACTGGCTGCGGGCTGCGGTGCTGGGTGCCAACGACGGGATCGTGTCCACGGCAGGGATCGTCGTCGGCGTGGCCGGTGCCACCGCGGAACGCTCGGCGCTGCTGACCGCCGGACTGGCCGGACTCCTCGCCGGGTCGATGTCCATGGCGGCGGGGGAGTACGTGTCGGTGTCGACGCAACGCGACTCCGAGCAGGCCGCGATCGCCCTGGAGAAGCGCGAACTGCGCGAGCAGCCCGAGGCCGAACTGGAGGAGCTGACCGAACTGCTCCAGGACCGTGGGCTGTCCCGGGAGGTGGCGCGCGAGGCCGCCGTCCAACTGACCCGGCGCGACGCGCTCAAGGCGCACGCGAGCGAGGAGTTGGGCATCGATCCCGATCAGCTGACCAACCCGTGGAACGCCGCCTGGGCCAGCTTTCTCTCCTTCACGGTGGGCGCGTTGCTGCCGCTGCTGGCGATGGTGCTGCCGTCGGCGGACTGGCGGTTGCCGGTCACGGTGGTCTCGGTGCTGGTCGCGCTGGTGCTGACCGGCTGGAGCGGCGCACGGCTCGGCGCCGCGAATCCCCGGCGGGCCGCGCTGCGGAATGTCGCGGGAGGGATCCTGGCCATGGGCGTCACCTATGCGGCGGGGACGTTGCTGGGGGTGGCGGGGGTGTGAGCGGACGGGGGAGTGTGCGGGTGGGGGCTTGGGGCATGTGGGCGGCCGTTGGCGGAGAGTGCCAAGAAACCGGCCCCTACCACCGGTAATACTTGTCGGTAACAACGTCTGGCCGCGACCGGCCGGCCGCTCTACGGTGCCTGCATGCCGAACCTGCCCGATGTCGTCCTGTGGTCGATCCCCGCCTTTGTGCTGCTCACCGTGATCGAGATGATCAGTGTGCGCGTCCACCCCGACGACGCCGCCGCGGGCTATGCGGCAAGGGACGCCGCCACCAGCATCACCATGGGGCTCGGCAGCCTGGTCTTCGATCTGCTCTGGAAGATCCCGATCGTCGCGATCTATGCGGCGATCCACGAACTGACGCCCCTGCGTGTGCCCGTGCTGTGGTGGACGATCCCGCTGATCCTGCTCGCTCAGGACTTCTTCTCCTACTGGTCCCACCGCGGCCATCACGTCATCCGCGTCCTATGGGCCTGCCACGTGGTCCACCACTCCAGCGAGAAGTTCAACCTCACGACCGCCCTGCGCCAGCCCTGGACGTCCCTGACCGTCTGGCCGTTCTATGTTCCTTTGATCGCCACTGGTGTTCATCCGGCCGCGCTGGCGTTCTGCTCATCGGTGAATCTGGTCTACCAGTTCTGGATCCACACCGAGCGGATCGGCAAGCTGCCCCGGTGGTTCGAGTTCGTGTTCAACACGCCGTCCCACCACCGGGTCCACCACGCCTCCCAGGGCGGCTACCTCGACCGCGACTTCGGCGGCATCCTCATCGTCTGGGACCGCCTCTTCGGGACGTTCGTCGCTGAGACGGAACGACCCGTCTTCGGCCTCACGAAGAACATCACGACATACAACCCGCTCAAGGTCGCCACGCATGAATACATCGCCATCGCCAGGGATCTGAAGGCCGCCGCGAACTGGCGCGAACGGGCCGGGCGCGTCTTCCGCGGCCCTGGCTGGCAGCCGGAGCCCCAGCGCACGACCGTCATGGCCCGGAAGACCGCCGACGACACCGCGGGCAACATCACCGTCGAGGCCGAGAAGACCACTGACGGGACCGATGAGACCCCTGACAAGGCCGCTGAAGGGACAGTGGCCGCGTGATGGACGGAAGCCACCGCCCCACCACCACGCCCGCCACCACGCTCTCCACCCGCGCGTCCGGTCCCATCACCGGCCGGGCGGCTCTCGGCCGCCTCGTCCCGGTGCTCTTCGTCCTCGCGGTGGCCGTCGACCTCGCCTCTCTGGCGGCCGGGTCCGAGGCCGGGCACCTGGCCGCGAAACCGCTCCTGATGCCCCTGCTCGCCACCTGGGCCGCCCTGCGTGGCGCTCCCCGGCTGCTGATCGTCGCCCTGCTGTTCGGCTGGGGCGGCGATGTCCTTCTGCTGTCGGACGCCGAGCCCGCGTTCCTCGCCGGCATGGCCTCTTTCGCTGTAGGACACGTCTGTTACCTCGTACTGTTCCGGCGGACCGGCCCGCCCCGCGCGCGTGCCGCCCTGCTCGCCCCCGCGTACGTCCTCACCCTGACCGGCACCGTCGCCCTGCTCTGGCCCGATCTGCCCACCGACCTACGGGTCCCGGTGGCCTCCTACAGCGTCCTGTTGACGGCGATGGCCTACCTGGCGGTCACCCGCGTCGGCCTCGTGGCCGGCCTCGGCGGCGCGCTCTTCCTGCTCTCCGACACTCTGATCGCGACCGGCGTCGCCGAGTGGCCCCAGCTGCCCCGGCCCGACTTCTGGGTGATGCTCACCTACATCGCGGCGCAGTTCCTGCTGACGCGCGGGCTGCTGAGCGGACGACGCGCGACGGCCGCCCCACAGGGCGAGCCTCGATCGATCACCGCCGTATGAGCGAATGAACATCCCTTGAGGGAGGAGCGCTTTCGGATGGAGCCTCCATCAGACGTTGTCGCCTCTAGACACCCCCTCTGAACGCCTCCAGCGACGGCCTCTACACGAGGTGGAAAGCCCCATCCGAAGAAGCCGTGCGCAGCACGGACCCGCTCGTTCGGTCCCCCGTGCGCTCGCTTCACCACCGGATCGGCAGCGGCAGCGCGGTCAGCAGCCCCGAGACCGCCACGACCACCCCCAGTGCCACGACCTCCGCCCGCGCGGGCGTGTACGCGGTGAGGGGATCGGCGGCTCGGCGCAGCCGCGTCCGCGCTGACAGGGCCAGTGCGGCGACCACGGCGACGAGCAGCACCTTGGCGAACAGCGCCCGCCCGTACGCGGTCTCCGTGAGTTGCTCCAGGACCGTCTCCGGCGGCATCCGCCGCAGGGTGCTCCAGATCCCGGTCGCTGTGATCGCTGCGAGCAGTACGGCGGCCACGCGTGCGTAGAGCCCCAGCAGCGCCGCCCCCGGCGCGGCACCCGCACCTCTGCCCCACAGGCGCAGCGTGCGCAGCACGTACACCAGGCCGCCGACCCACAGCGCCGAGCACGTCACATGAACCAGCGTCAGCGCCGAGCCGACCAGCGGGCTGTGCTCGGGCGTGGCATGCGCCCGCAGGGCCTCCGCGACGGCGATCGCGGCCAGCGGCCACACCTGCGCGCGCGGGTTCCGCGACAGCGCCAGCAGCCCCGCCAGGGCGAACGCGTTGACCTCCAGCAGGGCCAGCTTGCCCTCGCGGGACTCGTACAGGCCGCCGGCATCGATCTCGGCGAGGTCGCCCGGAATCAGGTTCCCGGTCGCCACCACCGAGGCCAGCCCCAGCGCGGCGAGGAACCCGGCGGCTCCCGCATAGGGCGCCCAACTGCGCGGCCGGGCCTCGGGGGCGCCCGGCAGCCGTCCGGCGAGCCACCGCACGAACAACTCGCCCACCGGGACGCACAGCGCCGCGAACAGCACCGTGCGCAGCAGGGCGATACCGCCCACGCCGGGCGGGGCGTTCTCGCCGGTGTCGTGCAGTGCGGCGGACGGTCCGAGCAGCGGTATCAGCGCGCCCAGCGTCACCAGGACCAGGACGGCGACGGCCCGGCCCGCCGAGGGGCGCCGCTCGTCGGGGCCGTCCGTTCCGACGGTCTCGGCGGTCGGTCGTATCAAGGTCACCTCAAGATCATCACCAGCCGCGCGGATCCCGTCAGGGACCGGAGAACAACTGGCAGGACCGCATTCCGGCCATACGTACGATTCCGGCAGGCATGGTACTAAAGACCACTCGGGCGTGTCGGAGCCCCCACGGTACGGGAGCCGTCGCTCGGTCCGACGGCCCTCACCGGCGGCAGCACGTACGCTCAACCGCCCCAGCGCGCTGTCCCGCTCGGCGAGCCACGGCCCGTGACCGTCGGCAACGGCCTCCCGCGCGGACGACACCACACCGGGCGGCTCCGACACCGGCCCCGGCGTGTCTGTTTGCCCAGCCGTTGTGCCCGACATCAGCTCCGGCGTGTCGGCTCTTCCGCGCGGCACGTCCCCCATCGCGCCCGCCTCCCGTACGTCCCGCCCCCGCGCCCCGCTCATCAGCCACCCGGCGGTCCGCCCAAGCGCCACCCGGACCACGCGGGCACCTGGACGCCGCGCCCGGGGGTGCCTGAGCGTTCGATCACCGACAATTGATCGAACAGGCCGGATCGTCGCCCAGCGCGGCCCACACGTACTCGAACTCGTTCATGCGGGGACTGTGCGGGACACCCGCCCGCCCTCACCCGGTCGACGGCCGGGGCGCGCCGCACCCGACGGGGCCGGGCGGTTGCGCACCGCCCGGCCC
>NZ_JBHYUG010000064.1:0-5835 GCF_042749375.1 Streptomyces sp. NPDC059477
CCAGGGTCCCTGTTGGGGCGCGCGGGTGCTGCCCCCCCGAGGGCTTAATCGCGACTTCCCCGGGGTTGCGGTGTGCCCGCGGCCGCTGGACACTGCCGCATCCCACAGGATCGGCCTGGGCGCGGTGGGCGAGGGCCGACCGGCTTCCATGACGCCTTCGCCGCGGCGGCAGATCGGTGCTCTATTCATCGGGCGGATCTGCAATGTCCATCCTGATGGCGATGGCGCGTGCGCCTGCCTTGGCCAGGGATGCGTATGCGGCAGCCAGGTCGAGGTGGGTCCGTTCCAGTTCATCCTCGTAGTAGCCGGTGCGGATCTCATGTAGGTGGGCTTGAGCAGAACCAATGAGCTCGAAGACGGCCGTCACGTCCGGGAAGACCTGCCCAACCTGATCCGCGAGATCGACCGGCTGACGGACGAGTCCGGGCAGCAGCCGTGATCCGGTTCCCCGACCCGGCCCGCTCCCGCGCCGTACTCCTCGGCGTCGACCTTTTCCCCGCATCCGAGGGCCTGGCCGACCTGCACGCCGTACGGGAGAACATCACCGGCATGTGGCAGCACCTGACCGACCCCACCACCGGTGTCCTCAGCCCCGCGCACTGCCGTGTTGTGGACCCGATGGCCACCACCGCCGACATCGGGCATGCCATCGCCGGAGCAGCCGCCGAAGCCACCGATGTCCTGCTGGTCTACTACGCCGGGCACGGCCTGGTCGACGACCGAGGGCGCCTCTACCTCGCCACCGGCCACACCCGCGCCGACTCCCCCAAATACAGCGCCCTCGGAGTCGATCTCCTGCGTGAGGACCTCGGCGGCAGCGCCGCCACCGCGCGCGTCCTCATCCTCGACTGCTGCTTCTCCGGCCGCGCCATCGAGGATGGCCGGCCAGGACGGCCTCGTCGACGGCCTCGGCCCCGAAGACCTCGGGGGCCTGGGCATCGGACCCGACGGTCGCCACCACCCGGCAGGGCCTGCTGCGCGGTACCCAGGACGGCGACACCACGGTCTGGAAGGGCGTCCGCTTCGCGGAGGCCCCGACCGGCCCGCACCGCTTCGCACCGCCGCGACCGGTCCAGCCCTGGGACGGCGTCCGCGACGCGACGGCGTTCGGCGACGAGCCGCTCCAGGTCGTCGCGGGGGGCCCGTCCGGCGCGACCACCCCGCAGAGCGAGGACTGCCTGTTCCTGAACGTGTGGTTGCAGGGCACGACGGGCCGTCGGCCCGTCATCGTCTGGATCCCCGGCGGCGGCTTC
This sequence comes from Streptomyces sp. NPDC059477, assembly GCF_042749375.1. Taxonomy (NCBI): domain Bacteria; kingdom Bacillati; phylum Actinomycetota; class Actinomycetes; order Kitasatosporales; family Streptomycetaceae; genus Streptomyces; species Streptomyces sp. NPDC059477. The sequence continues at coordinate 1,254 of NZ_JBHYUG010000064.1, forward strand.
ATCAACGGCGCGGGCAGCCTGAACGAGGGCAGCGTGTACGACGGCAGTGTGTACGCCCGCCGGGCCGACACCGTGTTCGTCACGATCAACTACCGGCTCAACGCCTTCGGCTACCTTCACCAGCCCGACCGGCCCGGCTCCGGCGCCGGCCTCCTCGACCAGATCGAGGCACTGCACTGGGTCCGGGCGAACATCGCGGCGTTCGGCGGCGACCCGGACAACATCACGGTGATGGGCGAGTCCGCGGGCGGCATGTCGCTCGGCGTCCTGCTCGGCACGCCGCAGGCCCGGGGCCTGTTCCGGCGCGCGATCGTGCAGAGCGGCGGAGTGCGCCCGGTCGTCTCCCCGCAGGGCATCGACTTCAGCACCGAGACGATCGTGAAGCTCCTGGGCCTCGACCCGGCCGAGCAGCTGATCGACGTGCCGGCCCAGGACCTGCTCGCCGCAGCGAGCACGCTCGGCACCGGCAACAGCGACGTCAGGTCGGAACCGTTCCACCCGGTCGTCGACGGTGTCGTACTGCGGCGCCACCCCCTCGACCGGCTCACGTCCAAGGTGGAGGTGCTGATAGGCACCTGCGACAAGGACTACATTCCGGGGCAGCCGTGGTCGGCGCAGATCGAGTACGGCGTCCGGCACGCCGTGGGCGACGCGGGCCACGACCGGATCCTGGCCGCCTACACCGCGACCTTGTCGCCCGGCCGTGACCCGAAGTCGGACCTGCTCAGCAGCGCGTTCGTGCAGATGCCGTCCATCTGGCTGGCCGAGGCGCTGCTCCGGGACGGGGCGACGGTCCGCCAGTACACCTTCGACTACGCCGATGCCACCGGCCTCGGCCCGCTCCACGCCTCGGACGTGCCCTACACCTTCGGTGCCGTGCGGACGCAGTACCTCGCGCCGACCGCGGACCCCGTCGTCGCGCAGGGCCTCGCGGACAAGATGGTGGACGCGTTCAGCGCCTTCGCCCGCAGCGGTGACCCGTCGACCCCGGCACTGCCGGAGTGGCCGGCGATCACCTGGGACGACCGCCGGACGATGTCGTTCGACGCCGAACCCCGCCTCAAGGAGGACCGCCTCCCGGCGGAGCGCCGGGCGGCGTGGGACGGGGGCGACCCGCACTCCATCTGATGAACGAGCGGCGGCCGGCGGGCAGGATGGCCTCATGACGAAACTGCCCGCACGGCCGTCCGGTAATGCCTCTCCTGGTTCTGGTCCCCGTCCTGTTCCGGCTTCTGCTCGTGGTTCTGGTTCCGTGCTGTCGCTGTGGTCGCAGGGCTCGGTGCTGTCGATCGGCTCGGTGGGGTCGGTCCTGTCCGTGGGGTCCGTCGGTTCGGCCTTGTCGGTCGGCTCGATCGGCAGTGCGCTGTCGATCGGGTCGATCGGGTCGTCGCTGTCGCTGATCTCGGCCGGGTCCTGGCTGAGTACGGGTTCGGTGCTCTCCGTGCAGTCGCGGTGGTCGGTGCTGTCCTGGCGTTCCTCCCGCGGTTTCCTGGCCGCGGGGGCACTGGGGCTGGCGGCCGGAGGCGCGCTGCTGCTGGCCCGGACGGGCAGGGCGGGCATCGACACCGGCACCGGAACCGGCTGACCCCGGTCACGTCGAGGGGCGCTGCCCCTGGTCGAGGGCGGCGTCGGGCGGAGCCGGCGGCCCCCACGGGTGCGGGGCGTGAACGCCGGGTCCTTGGGGATACGCGGCTGGATAGAGCAGCGCCGGCGGCACCGGCATAGGTACCGGCACGGGCATAGGCACAGGTACCGGCCCAGGTACGAATTCGGAACCGGAACCGCCCGCGTCGGTGTTCGCCGACCCGCCAGCCACACCACCGCCACCGCGTACAGGACCATGCCCGCCACATCGATGCCCACGAGCTGCTACGGGGCGTCCGCCGCGGTGTCGTCGGTGTTGAGGCCGTCGACGACCAACTGCCGTCGGGGGCCCCTCCGGTTACGCGTGCCCCGGCTTGCCGCCGGGGCTACGGGCGTTACGTCCGATGCGGCGCGGGTCAGGTGGGGTTCAGCGGAGTGATGCCGGTGCCCGCGTACAGCTCAGGTTCCAGCGACAGGACCGTCAGCGGCTCTCCCGCCTTCACCGCGTGCCAGGCGATCGCAGCGGCGTGGGCCACCGGCCAGTCCACGTCTTTCCAGTCCATCGCGTCCATCGCGTGCGCCGCGGTGAACGGAACGCTCTGTGCGAACCGCAGGGATGCCGCGTGCTTGCCGGCGCCCGCAACCTGCCGTTCGGCTGCGAGCACGGACAGGGAGGGGACAATGACACGACCGGTGCCGCGCGAGGCCTCGATGTAGAGGCCCGTGAAGAAGGAGTCCGCGCGGTACAGAGCGGCCAGAGCCGTGTGGTCCAGGACGGCCGTCAGGTTCATGCGGCGGCGCCGCCCTGATGGGCGCGGACCTTCGCCCAGGCGTCCTGGCCGACCTGCCGGACCTGCTCGGTGTACTCGATGCCGAGCTCACGGGCGGCCTCGACAGCACGCTGCTCCCGCTCGGCTTCCGTGAGCTCGCGGGCGGCGAGTTCTTCAAGCAGTTCGGTGATCGTGGTGCCGCGCTCGTCGGCGAGGACACGCAGCCGGTTGCGGACTTCCTCGCTGGTCTTGATGCTCGTCGGCTTGCTCATACCGATGATTCTACCGCCGGTAGACCCGCCGGGGCAGAGCCTTCACATCGATGGGCTCTGCCCCGGCCCGGATGGCACCGACGAGGCTGGCGCCTATTACGGCCTGTGGTGATGTCCGGCAGCGCGCACGGCACCGTCGAGCAGTGGGCGGCGCGCAGCATACGGCCCCGGGCGGGCCAGGAATGCCGTGTGAGGGCCCGGGGCGTCGATGGACGGACAGCTGTCAGATCACATTCCGAGGTATCCCTCGATGTCCGTGATGATGGTCCGGACGAGGTCGGTCACATCGTCCTCGATGGCGGGAACTCTTCGGTGTCGAGCAGCCCGCTCTGGTGGAGGTACTCGCGGATCCTGTCCACGATGATGGTCCGTGGGTACTAGTGGTCCTCGTTGGTCATTGCACAGAGGGTAGTTGGGGCGGCATTAGCCACCGGCACACTGTTGACCTGCTGTTCCGTCTGCGCCGCTTCACCAGGCCAGCACGTGCTGGGTCTGCTCCTACCCGCTCGTGACCATCGTGCCCGCCAGTAAGTGATCGGAAGCGCAGAAGACGAAGCAAGAGCTCTCTCCCATGGTCCGCCTCGCCGAGGCGGAGCGGCTTCTCGGGGGTGTGCGTGTCCTCATGCCGCGGCTCCATCTCGCGCTGAGCACGGTGGTCGCCATCACGGTCTGGTTCGTAGCGGACACGGCGGTGCGCTGGCTCGCGGTGGCCGACGCGCTGGTGGTGGCACTCGTCGGGGTCGCCGTGGCCCGGACCCTCAGCCGCGACGCCTGGGTGTACTCCTGGCTGGACGAGGTCGAGGACGACGAAGCGGACGCGGCGACCCGTCCATCGGCGAAGGCGTACGCGTGGGTGCTGGCCGGGAGTTTCGCCGCGGCCGGCGCGATCGGGGTGAGCGTGGTCCTGCTGGTGCCGGTCTCCTGGCTGCCGTATCTGCTGACGGTCGCGGCCCTGTTCGCCCTGTGGTCGGGATGGCGCCAGGAACGCGAGGTAGGAGCGGCCCGGCTCCTGCGCGAACGCGCGGTGACCGAACCGTGGTACGCCGAGTACCGGACGCTGATCGAGGAACGCCGCAGGGAGGTGACCGGGGCGGCGGGCTGACGCCGTGACGGAAGCGGTCGGAAGCGACCGCTTCAGCGGAACGCCCGGCCGGGCAACCCCGACCGGGCGTGATCGCTAGCGCCCAGAGCACACGAGGCGAACGAACGATGCCCAGGCCGTCCCGGAGACGATCAGTACCGGGCCGGTCTTGTTCCTGGGTCGCGGGTGCCGATCCCTGCCGGGAAGTTGGCAAGAAGGAAAGGCCGCTGGCCGGGATCTCACCGGCGGCGTCGGCTCCGCGCAGCGGAGATCCTCTGTTCTGCGTTTCCAGACGGAGATCCCCGTCCAGCAGGGCACCATCAGCGACCGGTGGACCCACCGGCTGACGATGTGCGATCCGTCCGCCGTCCTCGCCCAGGACGCCAAGCCAGAGGCGTTCTTCATCGACCCGCTCACCGACATGCCCGTCCGGCGCACGCCCAGCGATGGCGGTGAGCCGGTGTGGCGGTTCTACGCACCACTGTCCGTTCTGTGGGTGCTCACCAGCGACGGCCACCGCCGTTTCAGTCGGCCGGTGTCCAGGGCGGGGGCGCGGTCCGGTTGTCCCCGCCGCAGTCCCAGCACTCGAACTCGTCCGGCAGCTCGTACTTGTCCGTCCACCACGAGACGACGGGCTCGCCCCACAGGACGCACTCTGCGCCGCACCACCCACACACGAACACGAAGTTCACGGCTTCGCTCCCCCCTCGGACCGTTCGTCCGCTCACCTTGACAGCAGGGCCCCAGTAGGGACAGCGACCACGCAAACCACGCCAGGTGGGGCCCCGCCCGCCGCGGCCCGCCCCCCCCCCGGGGGCGGGCTGGCGCCCCGCGGCGGGGCCGCGGGGGGTGGGGCCGGGGGCCCGGGGGGGGAG
>NZ_JBHYUG010000064.1:5845-9083 GCF_042749375.1 Streptomyces sp. NPDC059477
CTCCAGGACCAGGGCCGCGGGGGGCGGGGGGGGGGGGGGCCGGGGGGGGGGGGGCCCCCCCCCCCCCCGCGCGCCCCCCCCCGGGGGCGCCCCGGCGGGGCGGGGAGAGTAAGCCCCCGGCGGGGGGGCGCCCCCGGCGCGCCCCCCCCCCCCCTGCTGGAGTACTAGGGCGGCGATCGGGTTCGACTTGGTTGGCTTGCGCCGGAGCAGGGCTTTCAGGCGGTCCCGCTGGTCGGGGGTGAGTGGGGGTGCCTGGTCGGCCAGTTCCTGGGCGTAGCGCCGAATGGCGGCGATATCCGCAGTGGTCAACGCCATCAGTGATCTCCTTACCAGGGCGTACATCCTTGACGACGGCCACGACGCTGGACCGCAGGCTCACCGGGCCGGGCAGTTCGCGGCATACATTCCGGTTGGATCGGCCGGCAGGGGGCTGAGGCAGCTCCGGGGGCCTGACGGCGCCGGCCCGTCGTCCGGCTTCCCGGGGGCCGAAGCGCCCTCTGGTCAGGGCATCGGTATCAGTGCGCTGTGCAGCAGCAGTCTGTGAGTTGCTCAACCGCTCGGTAGGCGTCGCAGGGTCGGGACGGGAAACGGTCCTTGACGAACGCAGTGTGTCGTACCTGGGCGAAGGGCCCGAGCGTGGCTGGGGGGTCAGCGATGCATGGGCCGGTGGTGCCGGGAGTGCCGCCATGCTTCCTCAGTTTTATCGCGGAGAGTCCCTGATATGCATTTTTCCTGAATGCCTCCAATGTGCCGTTCCGATCGCTTTGTGTTGGCGCGTGTAATGATCATCTGGCGTTGGGGGCCTGCCCCCGAGTGGTGGTCCCGACAACGGTCGGCCGGTGCAGGGTTGCTCTCTCCGTGTGCCTCTCTCAACGCGCGCATGTGCATCGTGCCCGCGCATCCGCGCCGACGGAGGCGTCACTCACTGGCGAGTTCGCCACGGCGCAACCTTCGCCCGGCGCCCACGGCGGATGATCGTGTGCCCGCCACGCGGCCGGCCGCGCGATCCCGTCGGGCAGTGCAAGGGTTGATCGACGGGCCCCCACCTTCCGCGAACGCCGACGAGATCTTCCGCGACCTGAAGAAACCCAAGATGGCGTCGACCTGGAACAGGCAGGCCGCCACCATGGCGCCCGGCGCGTTCACCCGCTCCGTCGGCGGGACTACCTCGACGGCGTCCTGGGCGACTGAGACGTCCCTGAAGTGCGTCGGTTACAGGCGCTTCGCTGTGCGGTCGCGCAGCAGCAGCCACTGACTCGCGTCGGTGCCGCCTGAGCGCGCGGCCGGTCCGTGCAGCAGCACGGCGTAAGCCGTCCTCTCCGCCTTGCTGGGGGCGGCATGCTGGCCTGGCGTCTCCGGGGTCGGGAAGGACTCCGTCATGCCTTTCCAGGCCTTGTCCGCGTTCGGAGTGCTGAGCATCGGCCCTCCCGGGCTCAATAGGGTCATGCGGCGAAGTACACGCACGCGTGCGAGCAGCCCCGGTAGGGGTTGATCGTCCATTCGAACGGCATCCGGGAGGCGCCGGGCACCCGGTTGAGGATCGAGCGGGCCCGCACCTCGTGGAAGGTGATGCCCTTGAACTCGGGCGTGTCGAAGGTTCGGGTGATCACCGCGTCCGCGCCGAACAGCGCGGCGTCGGCCGCCCGGCTGTGGCCGCCGGACTCCACTGTGAGGTTCTCCCAGCGCATGACGCCTCCTCGGTAGCACTGACCACAGAATAGAACACACGTTCCCATGATCATGCGAACGTCAGTGCGAAGAAGCTGTGTGCGTCAATTTTGGATACGGGGTGTCACTCCTTCGATCGCTTCCGTAACGGCCACCGGACCCCGATTTGGGTCATGGCGACCGGGGTGGTTGGGTGGGCCGCATCCGGAGCAGTCCCCGAGAACCATGTCCTGGAGGAAGCCGATGGCGCAGGTCGAGGCCACTACCGAGCGGGTCGTCGCAGCGGACCCGGAGACGGTGTTCGACACGCTCGCCGACTACGCCGGCGCGCGCGCGAACTTGCTGCCGGAGCAGTTCAGCGAGTACGAGGTGCGCGAGGGCGGCGACGGCGAGGGCACCCTCGTCCACTGGAAGCTCCAGGCCACCAGCAAGCGCGTCCGTGACTGTCTGCTGGAGGTCACCGAGCCCAGCGACGGCGAGCTGGTCGAGAAGGACCGCAACTCCTCCATGGTCACCGTCTGGCGGGTCACCCCGGCCGGCGAGGGCAAGTCCCGGGTCGTGGTGACCAGCACCTGGACCGGCGCCGGTGGCATCGGCGGCTTCTTCGAGCGGACCTTCGCACCCAAGGGCCTCGGCCGGATCTACGACGCCATCCTCGCCCGACTGGCCACCGAGGTCGAGAAGTAGTCGAGAAGCACCAGCGGCGGGAGCCTCCCGACCCCTCTGGGATCCCCGACCCCTCTGGGATCCCCGGCCCCGCTGGGACTCCCGGCCCCTGTGAGACTCCAGCCCCTATGAGACTCCCGGCCCCAATGGGCCCCCCGATCCCTCGGAGGCTTCCGGCTCCCGGAGTCAAGCACCCCTCGCCGTAAGGGAGTTGCGTCTCACCGGTTCGAGTGGATCCGCCCTGAATGTGGCGTTACGTCGTAACTCGTGGCGCTTGCCGTTAGTTCTCGCTTTACGCGGGACATGTGCGGCAGGCGCGACGAGGGGAGCGTTACGTGGGCGGGGTCACCCTGGTGAAGGACGAGCCGGTACGGGACGGGCCGGTTGGGGACGAGCAGCCGGACGAACGGGCGAGGGAACAACCGGCGGGGGACGCGCCGCCCCCCGCCCCGGTACCCCGTACCGCCCCCGGCGATCTCAGCCCGCGCCGGGTGCGGCTGGTGTTCTTCGGGCTGATGCTGGCGCTGCTGCTCGCCGCGCTGGAGCAGATGATCATCGCCACCGCGCTGCCGAAGATCGTCGGTGAGCTGCACGGCCTGGACCGGATGTCCTGGGCGATCACCGCCTATCTGCTCACCTCCACCGTCGGACTCCCGGTCTACGGCAAGCTCGGCGATCTCCTCGGCCGCAAGGGCGTCTTCCAGTTCGCCATCGTCGTCTTCGTCATCGGCTCCGCGCTCGCGGGCCGCGCGCAGACCATGGACCAGCTGATCGTCTTCCGCGCGGTGCAGGGCATCGGCGCGGGGGGGGGGGGGGGGGGGGGGCGGGCCGGGCGGGGCCGCCCCCGGGCGCCGCCCCCCGCCCCCCCCGCGCGGGGGGCGAGCGTCGCGCCCCCCCGCCGCGC
>NZ_JBHYUG010000064.1:9093-48114 GCF_042749375.1 Streptomyces sp. NPDC059477
CCGGCGATGACCAGGGCGGCGGCGCGGGGGCCGGGGGCGGGGGCGCCAGTTTGGCCGAGGTTACCTTCTCCCGCGGGTCCCGGGCAAGGGGGGGGGGCGGCCTGATGATCGGCGTCCAGGCGATCATCGCCGACATCGTGCCGCCCCGGGACCGCGGCCGGTTCATGGGCCTGATCGGCGCCGCCTTCGGTCTCGCGTCGGTGGCCGGGCCGCTGCTCGGCGGCTACTTCACCGACCATCTCTCCTGGCGCTGGTGCTTCTACATCAACGTCCCCTTCGGCCTGCTCACCATGGCCGTGGTCGCCGTCGTCCTCAAACTCCCCAAACCCACCGCGAAACCCCGCTTCGACGTGCTCGGCACGCTGCTGCTCGCCGCCGCCTCCACCTGCCTGGTCCTGCTGACCAGCTGGGGCGGCACCGAGCACGCCTGGGGCTCGCGCGTCATCCTCGCCCTCGCGGCCGGGGCGGTGCTCACCTCGCTGCTCTTCCTGGTCGCCGAGCGCTTCGCCGCCGAACCCCTCATCCCGCTGCGGCTGTTCCGCGACTCCGTCTTCAACGTCACCGCCCTGGTGGGCCTGGTGATCGGCGTCGCCCTCTTCGGCGCGGCCAGCTATCTGCCGACCTATCTCCAGATGGTCGACGGCGCCTCCGCCACCGAATCCGGGCTGCTGATGCTGCCGATGATGGGCGGCATCGTCGGCGCGTCGATCATCTCCGGACAGCTCATCAGCACCTCCGGCCGCTACCGCATCCACCCGATCCTCGGCAGCGTCCTGTCCGTGGCGGGCATGTGGCTGCTGTCCCGGCTGGAGACCGACACGCCCCGCTGGCAGTACAGCGTCTGGATGTTCGTCCTCGGCGCCGGCATCGGCATGGTGATGCCGGTCCTGGTGCTCGCCGTGCAGAACTCCGTACGCCCCGCCGACCTCGGCACCGCCACCAGCGCCAACAACTACTTCCGGCAGATCGGCGGCAGCGTCGGCGCGGCCGTCTTCGGCACGCTCTTCGCGAACCGGCTCACCGACGCCCTCGCCGACCGGCTGCCCGCACAGCCCGGCGCGGGCCTGCCGGACGCCGAGTCGATCACCCCCCAGGCCGTGCACGCCCTGCCACCGGCCCTGCGCGACGCCTACATCCAGGCGTACGCCGACGCCATGCCGAGGATCTTCCTGTATCTCGTGCCGGTGCTCGTCCTCGGCCTGCTCATCGCCTTCTTCCTCAAGGAGAAACCCCTCGTGAACAGCACCGCGCCGCACAGCGCCCCGACCGCCGGGACGGACGCCGCCGCCGTGCACGCCCCCGTCCCCGGCGCCCGTACGCCCTACGCCGCCGGAATCCCCGTCTGCGGCACCGTGCAGCACCCCGATGGCACCGTCGTGCCCCGCGCGGCGCTCACCCTCATCGATGTGGCCGGGCAGCAGATCGGCCGGGGCGCCAGCGGCGAGGACGGCCGCTACGCGCTCGCCACGCCCGGCACCGGCGCCTACGTCCTGATCGCCGCCGCCGGCGGCCACCAGCCGCAGGCCGTCTCCGTCACCGTCGGCGAACGCCCCGTCGAACTCGACGTCGTCCTCGGCGGCGCGGGCCGGCTCGCCGGTGCCGTCGTCACCGCCGACGGCACCCCGGTGCGGGACGCCACCGTCACCCTCACCAACGTGCACGGCGAGGTCGTCTCCAGCACCCGCAGCGGACGCGAGGGCGCGTACGTCATCACCGAACTCGTGGCGGGCGAGTACACCCTCGCCGCCAGCGCCCCCGCCTTCCGCCCGGCCGCCCTCCCCGTCACCGTCCAGGCCTCCCGCGAGACCCGCCAGGACATCGAACTCGCGGGCGGCGCCGTGCTGCGCGGCACGGTCCGGGCGAGCGGCGGACGGCCCGTCGAGGACGCCCGCGTCACCCTCCTGGACGCCGCCGGGAATGTCGTCGACACCCTCACCACCGGCCCCGACGGCGCCTTCCGCTTCATCGACCTCTCGTCCGGCGAGTACACCGTCATCGCCGCCGGGTACCCGCCCGTCGCGACCGTCCTCCAGGTCGCGGGCGGCGGCCGTACGGAACGGGACCTCCAGCTGGGGCACGAGGACTGAGGGCCTCCGGGTGCGGGCCGTCCCGACACGGCGGCCCCCGGCCTGCGGGCCGCCCGGACACCGAGGCCCTGGGCGTGCGGGCCGCCCGGACGCCGGCCCAGGGCGCGCGGGGCCGCCCGGACGCCGGCCCGGCCCGTACACGCCTCCGTGGCGCGAGCGCGTGCGCCGGAGCGGTTCCGTGCGGGGAATTCGCGCATTGACACACATCGTGAGCGGGCATCGCCGTACCGTGGTGGCGGGAACAGATCTTGTTCAGGCATGGGGGAGAGAGGCGGGGCCATGAACCGTGGCACCGACCGGGAGGTACCCGGCCGAGCGGCCGAGGCGGTGACGGCGACCGGCCATCCCGCGGCGACAGGCCATCCCGCCGCGACCGGCCATCCCGCTACCGGACGCATCCCCCTGGCCGTGGTCGTGATCGACCCGGACGGAGTGGTCTCCCACTGGAGCAGCGGTGCCCGCCGGATCTTCGGGGTCCCCAAGGAGGGCGCGATCGGCCGCCCGGCCACCGACCTGCTGCCCGTCTCCGGCGCCCTCGCCGAGGACGACGGGCGATCCGCCGCCGGGGACGCGGTGTTCGACGGGGACGGACCCAACGGACCCGACGGCGCTGACCTGGAGTCCTCGCTCGACGGGCGGCTCTCCTACCCGGCCGCCGGACGTGCCCGGCTCACCGTGCCCGAGGGCGGCCGGATCGATGTGCTGTGGTGGGCGTATCCGCTGGTGGGGCCGGGACCGCAGCGGCTGCTGGTGCTCGCCGCCGACGCGGGCCGGCTCGGCCGGGACCACACCGACGCGGAGCGCGTCGCCCCCGGCTTCGCCCTGCACACCGACTTCCCCGGCGCCGAGCTGCTCGCCCGCAGGCTGCCCGAGATCCTGCCCAGCATGAGCGTCCGGGAGAGCGCCCGGATCGCCTCCCAGATCCTCGAACTGGGCTATCCGGTCCTGGAGTTCAGCCGGCACGAACGGGTTCCCGTCACCCCCGACTGGGGCGTGCCCCGGCGCGCCGAGCGCCGCGCCCGGCGCGAGCGCGCCGAACGGGCCCGCGCACACGGGTTACCCGTACCCCGGCAGGACGCCGACGACGGCGAGGACCTGGAGTACGCGGCCGTACGCGAGCGGCTGGAGTTCCTCAACGAGGTGAGCGGGAAGATCGGCACCTCGCTCGATCTGTCCCGCACGATCATCGAGGTCAGCCGGGCCGTCGTACCGCGCTTCACCGATGTCGCCGGGACCTATCTGCGCGAACAGGTGGTGGCGGGGGAGGGGTTCCCCGACGGGGTGCCGGACACCACCACCATGTGGCACCGGGTGGCCGTCGAGCACACCGACGAGCCCGGCCGCTGGGACGACGTGATCCCCGTCGACGAGGCCATGCCGTTCCCCGCGCACACCCCCTTCTTCCAGTGCATGACCACCGGCGAACCGGTCCTGGTGCCGAGGATCAGCGAGGAGCTGGGACACGCCATCGCCTCGCAGTTCGAGAAGCGGGACATCCGGCCGCTGATCAACCACCGCTCGATGCTGGTCGTCCCGCTCAAGGCCCGCAATGTCGTGCTCGGCTTCATGGTGCTGCTGCGCCACCCCGAGCGCGAGGTCTTCGACGACATGGACCGGGTGACCGGTGCCGAACTCGCCGCCCGCGCCGGCCTCGTACTCGACAACGCGCGCATGTACACCTACCAGGAGAGCGTCGCCGAGACCCTCCAGGACAGCATGCTGCCGCACATCCCGCCGCGCATGGCGGGCTGTGACATCGCCACCCGCTATCTGCCCGGCACCCTGCTGGGCCGGATCGGCGGCGACTGGTTCGACGCGGTGAAACTGCCCGGCGCCCGCACCGCGTTCGTGGTCGGCGATGTGATGGGCCACGGCCTCAACTCGGCCGCCATGATGGGGCAGTTGCGCACCGCCGTACAGACCATGGCCGCGCTCGATCTGCCGCCCGCCCGGCTGCTGCGCAACCTCGACGACCTCGCCCAGCGGCTGGGCGACACCTATCTCGCCACCTGTCTGTACGCGGTCTACGACCCGATCGCGGGCGAGCTGTCGCTCGCCAACGCCGGGCACATCCCGCCCGTCGTGGTGCGCGCCGAGGACGGGCGCAGCGAACTGCTGGCGCTGCCGACCGGCGCCCCGATCGGCGTCGGCGGGGTGCCCTTCGAGGCGGTACGGGTACGGGTGGCGCCCGGCGACCGGCTGGTGATGTGCACCGACGGGCTGGTGGAGGTGCGCGGCGAGGACATCGGCACCGGCCTGGCCACGCTGTGCGAGTCCGCCGCCCACCCGGCCGCGTCCATGGACGCCGCCTGCGACACCATCATCCGCGCCCTGAACCCCAGTGGCGGACGCAAGGACGACGTGGCCCTGCTGATGGCCCGCCTGGCCGGCATCGAACCCGACGACGTGGCCGAGTGGCGGTTCACCGTGGACCCGTCCGAGGTGTGCCGCTCCCGCGCGGTGGTCCGCGAGCAGCTGCACGAGTGGGGGCTGGGGCAGAAGCTGATCGACACCGCCGAGCTGATGGTCAGCGAGCTGGTCACCAATGCCGTACGACACTCCCACCGCGGGCCGGTCGAACTGCGGCTGGTGCGCGGCGAGACCCTGCTGTGCGAGGTCGACGACGACGATCACGAGCTGCCGGGCCTGCTGAGCGCCAGGCCGCTGGACGACGAGGGGCGCGGTCTGCGGGTGGTGAGCACCCTGGCGCGCGAGTGGGGAGCGAGCCGGACCGGTGTCGGCAAGACGGTGTGGTGCGAACTGACCCTGCCCAGACGCCGGTAGGACCCCGACAGGCGTAAGGACGCCGGAGGCGTCGTGAAGGAATCGGCGCGACACTTGTAGCGCACTCCCGGGCGCGATATGACCGTACCCGACCGTTACTTACGGTGATATGGCCGCGCGTCCTGGGGAGTTGGGCATGAGTGTGACCTTGCGGTATCGGGAGTCCTGGGAAGGGTTCTGGCGGGAGGCGCCGGACGGACCCGGGGCGGTGTTCTGGGATGCCGAGCCCGTGCTGACCTCGGGGATGCATCTGGCGCTGTTCGAGCCGCGGATCGTGGACCCGGGGCTGCCGCTGATCGACCTGGGCTGCGGCAACGGTACCCAGACCCGGTTTCTCGCCGAGCGGTTCCCCCGGGTGCTCGGCGTCGATCTGTCGGCGGCGGCGCGGGCGCCCGCGCGGGGGCCCCCCCCCCCCCGGGGGGCGGGGGGACCGGGGGCGGGGGGCGCGCGCGCGGGGGGGGCGCGGGGGGGGGGGGGGGGCGGGGCGCCCCCCCCCCCCCCCCCCCCCCCCCCCCCGGCCGGGCAGGCGGGCTACCGGGTGCTGGACGCCGCCGAGCCCACCGAGGCGCGGGCGCTGCACGCGGAGCTGGGCGACGCCAATGTCTATATGCGCGGTGTGCTGCACCAGGCCGACCCCGGCGACCGGCAGGCGCTGGTGGACTCCATGGCCACCCTGGTCGGCGCGCGCGGGCGGGCCTTCGTGGTGGAGCTGGCGGAGGCCGCCGGGGGCGTCCTCAAGGGGCTGGCACAGAGTCCGTCCGGTCCGCCCGCCAAGCTCGCGCCCGTCTTCCGGCACGGCATAGCACCGGGGGAGGTGGCCGACGCGGCGGTGCCCGTGTATCTGGGTGCGGCCGGACTCACGGTCCTCGCCGACGGTGAACTCCCCCTGACCACCACGGAGTACGGGCCCGACGGCGCCCGTCTCGAACTGCCCTCGAAGTGGCAGATAGTGGGCCGGACGCCCTGACCGCCCACGCCGGGCGGCTCGTCTCGGGGCGCCGCCCGGCCGGGACCGGGCGCGGACAGCCGACGAACAGGTGTTCCACAGGCATCCGGCCGACCACCCGAACGGCGCAATCCGCGCCTATGCTCGTTCGTATGACCGCCAGGCGCAGTGTCACCGCCGCACTCGCCGCGGGCCTCACGCTCTTCCTCACAGGATGTGCCGACTCGGCCACGCCGAGTGCCTCCGCCTCCCTGTCCGAGCCCGCCGCGAGCCCCCCGCCCGCCTCCGCCTCCGCCTCCGTCACCGGTCCGGGCCCGAGCCCGACGGGCAGCCCCGCGTCCTCGTCCGCCGCCCCCACCCCGAGCCCGGACGCCGACCCCCGCACCGACTCCGCCGCACTGAGCATCCCCGAGATCGGCCTCACGGACCTGGAGATAGTCCCCTACGAGGGCACGACGGACGACATGCCCGGCACCGTCATCCAGAACGAGGGCGTCGGCGCCAGCCCCTACGGCGACGACGGCGGGGTCGGCCCCGGCGAGATCGGCAACTACCTGGTCACCGCCCACCGCCTGAGCGCGGGCGGCCCGCTGCGCGACCTCCCCGACCTCGCCGAGGGCGACACGGTCACCGTGGAGTTCGGCGGCGTGATCCACACCTACGAGATCACCGAGACCCGGGAGACATCCTTCCGGACCCCCAGCTCCCTGGAGGAGCAGCGGGCACCCGTCCCCGGCGAGCCCGGACGCACCCCCACCCAGGCCATGATCACCGTCTCCACCTGCGCCACGCCCGAGGACGACGCGGCCGGCAACTTCTGGCGGGACGAGATGGGCAACCCCGAACACCGCATCGACAAGATCGGCGTCCTGGTTAAGACGGCCACCGTTTCCGCCGCCGACCGGGCGTCCTGACGGGGGCGTATCCGTGCCCCTGTGCGCCGGAGGGTGACGAGGAAGGGCGGTCGCCCCGACCCCCTCACCCGCCCCGGCGAACTGCCCCCGCAGGACGGCTCCGGTCCCACCCGCCTGCCGACCGACCCCGAGCTGCCCGCCCCGGGCCCCGTGGAGGCGGCCGAGGCACCCGAAGCCGCCCCGCCGCAGGGCTTCGACGCGGAGCGCAGCGAGGAACTGCGCGGTGAGCGGGAGCGGACGTACCAGAACCCGGACGGCATGTACACGACCCGCTTCAGGCGAACGCCCCACCGAGTGGCGGTTCCCGCTGGCGCTGGAGGGGCTGACCGCTGGGCTCGACGGGCACGGCGGGGTCGTGTTCACCAACGCCGGGGGAACCACCCGGGCGTGGATGCAGGACTCGCGTCTGGCCCCCGACTCCAACGAAGGGGTGATCCCCTCCGGGGCCACCGACCGGCTGATCGAGGAGGCGGGCTGCCAGATCCTGGTCGTGGAGCTCGACGAGGAGTGGCTGTCCGCCCCCCCCAGCGGATCCTCCCGGTGCGGGTCGATCCATCGGTCACGTCCGTGGACGCCACCTCGGGCACCTATGTCGACTACTGCCGCAGCGGCCCGCGCACCGCCGAGCAGCAGTGGTCGTGCCCTCCGGCCGGCTGTCCTGGGGCAAGACCTACGCCTGGTACGGGTACGCCTACGACGGCACCGCCACCTCCGCCCGCCCCGGTGCCGCGCTGCTGACCACCCAGGTGCCGCAGCCCGCCGTGACCGGGCACCTCGGCGGCGCCGACGGCTCCACGGAGATCGGCCGCCGCGCGGGCAACCACGTCACCGCCGCCACCGATGCCACCGTCTCCACCGTCGGCCCGGAACTCGCCGTCACCCGCACCTACAACTCGCTCGACCCCCGCCGCGACGGCGCCTTCGGCACCGGCTGGTCCACCAACTGGGAC
This sequence comes from Streptomyces sp. NPDC059477, assembly GCF_042749375.1. Classification (NCBI taxonomy): domain Bacteria; kingdom Bacillati; phylum Actinomycetota; class Actinomycetes; order Kitasatosporales; family Streptomycetaceae; genus Streptomyces; species Streptomyces sp. NPDC059477. The sequence continues at coordinate 16,775 of NZ_JBHYUG010000064.1, forward strand.
ATGCGCCTGCGCGAGGAGCCGGCCCTGTCCGCCGCCGTCGTCACCCTGGCCGACGGCTCCCAGGTCCGGTTCGGGAAGAACGCCGACGGCAGCTACAGCGGCCCGCCCGGCGGCTCCCTCACCCTCGCCCGCCAGTCGACCGACTGGGTGCTGCGGGAACGCTCCGGCGCCCAATACCGCTTCCTGGCGTCCGGCGTCCTCACCCGGATCACGGACGTGGCCGGCCGGACCCAGACCGTCACCCACCAGACGCCCACCGGGGGACCGGTGACGACGGTGACCGACGACCTGTCGGGCCGCTCGCTGTCCTTCGCCTGGTCCGGCGGCCGGGTCCAGTCGGTGACCACCAGCCCCGTCGACGCCAACACCCCCGGCCTGACCTGGACCTACCACTACACCGGCGACCTCCTGACGAGGGTGTGCCCGCCCACGTCCACCACCAAGTGCACGGTCTACGAGTACGGCACCGGCTCGGTCTACCGCAGCGGGGTGCTCGACTCGGCGCCCACCTCCTACTGGCGGCTCGGCGAGAGCGAGGGATCGGTCGCCGCCGGCGAGGCCGTTTCACGGACGGGAGTGAACGACGCGGTCCACCGTGACACCCAGCTCGGCGCCGGGTCCGCGCTGACCGGCACCGCCGACACCGCCGCCGGATTCGACGGCGTCGACTCGGTGGTCGAACTGCCCGCCGACACCCTGAAGAACGCGGCCTTCCCGACGATCGAGCTGTGGTTCAGGACCACCACGCCCGCCGGGGTCCTGGTCGGCTTCCAGAACACCGAACTGGGCGAGAAGCCCAGCTCCTGGCGGCCCGTCCTGAACATCGACGGCACCGGCAGGCTGCGCGGCGAGTTCTACCTCACCGGCAGCCCCGGAGCCACCCCGATCGTGTCGCCGCAGGCCGTGACCGACGGCCAGTGGCACCACGTGGTACTGACCGCCGCCGCCAACACCCAGTCCCTCCACCTGGACGGCGTCAGGGTCGGCACCCTGGCCGGGGCGCTCACCGAACAGTCCCGTGACTACGCCTATCTCGGCGCGGGCTACGGCAGCTTCCGTTGCGTAATCGTGCCGCACTTCATCTGATTGCAAATCAACGGGGGCACAACAACACGCTCCGAAATTGTCCCTACTGTCGGCTGAACTGCACCGCATACAATCGCCCCACTGGCGGCTATTCGTGCTCGGAAAGGTCATCGGGTGGAGATCTCTCGGTTCCATGACGTCATCGGCCCCCCGCCGCTCGGCGGAGATGTTCGGTCGGACTGGGGGCCGGTTGAAAGTAGGACGGGTCGCTCGCTGCCCGCCGACTACAAAGAATTCGTTTCAGCCTACGGGCCCGGCAGTCTAAACGGTCAGTTGTACCTGTTTCACCCCAGGGCTGCTGACGGTGAAAACGGGCTGCGACTTGAATTCCTGTGGCAGGAGGCTGGTTACGTCTATGAGCAGATGTCTCTCATCGACCCCGAGTCGGTTCCTTCTCCGGTTTATCCTTCGCATGGCGGACTCGTTCCCGTCGCCCGATCAATCTCTGGAAACCACGTCTTCCTGGCGCCTCCGGCTCACGCAGATGAGAACTGGTCGGTGGCTCTTGAAATGGGAGCCTGGGTATTTCTTCCCATGATGTTCACGGAATTCCTCTGGGCCGCGCTGCACGGGCGTCTGGAGGCCCCCATTCTGGAGGGTGAGCCGACGTTCGAGGCCGAGGGCGACATGGAACCCTGACGTGCTGGACGACCTGGCTGCTTTCTCCTTCAGCCGTGCGGTTCCCACGGCGGCTCCTACTTCCCGGGCACCGGGCGTGTGGTGCCGGCGCGGGCCACGGCGCGACCGTGAAGCCGGACACCTCGGATCGCGCCGGCGGCTCGCTCAGGGATTGCGGGCGGAGTGTCGGTGAACCCGGGCCGTCACGCTTTTCGGCGGGACGCGCGCGCTGTACGGGATGCGCCGCCGCGCGGCTTTTGGGTGGCGCGTAACGTGTGGCAGCGTGAAGATCTCCGGCGCTGTCGCTTGGTTCGTCGCGTGGTGTCGGGGAGTGTGGTCATCGGTTGACCACAGGTCTCTGACCAGCGAGAAGACAGGAACCATGAAGATCCTCATCAGTGCCGACATGGAGGGCGCCACCGGTGTCACCTGGCCGGCCGACGTGCTGCCGGGCACGCCGCAGTGGGAGCGGTGCCGCTCGATGTTCACCTCCGATGTCAATGCCGCCGTGCTCGGCTTCTTCGACGGCGGCGCGGATGAGGTGCTGATCAACGAGGCGCACTGGACCATGCGCAATCTGCTGCTGGAGCGGCTCGACGAGCGCGCCGAGATGCTCACCGGGCGGCACAAGTCGCTCTCCATGGTCGAGGGCGTCCAGCACGGTGACGTGGACGGCATCGCCTTCATCGGGTACCACGCCGGTGCCGGGGACGAGGGCGTGCTCGCCCACACCTACCTCGCCAACTCCATCACCGGCGTCTGGCTGGACGGTGTGCGGGCGAGTGAGGGGCTGCTCAACGCGCGGGTCGTCGCCGAGTATGGGGTGCCGGTGGTGCTGGTCACCGGGGACGACGTGGCCTGTGAGGACGCGCTGGGATACGCGCCCGGCGCGCGCAAGGTCGCCGTCAAGGACCATGTCTCGCGGTACGCGGCCGTGTGCCGTACGCCCGCCAGGACCGCCGCCGACATCCGGGGCGCCGCCAAGGAGGCCGTCGCGCTGGCCGGGCGGCACGAGCCGGTGAGCGCGGGGCCGCACACCCTGGCCCTGGAGTTCGACGCCGAGCATCTGGCGATGGCCGCCACCGTCGTGCCCGGGGTCGCCCGGTCCGGGGAGCGCAAGGTGGCCTACAGCAACCCGACCATGTACGACGCGATCCGTACGTTCAAGGCCGTCACGACCATCGTCTCGGCCGCCGTGGAGGAGCAGTATGGCTGACCGGCAGGCGAGGGACGAGGTGGTTGCCTTTACCTCGGAGCTCATTCGTATCGACACCACCAATCGGGGTGGCGGTGACTGCCAGGAGCGGCCCGCCGCCGAGTATGCCGCCGAGCGGCTCGCGGGGGCCGGGCTGGAGCCGGTGCTGCTGGAGCGCGTTCCCGGGCGGACCAATGTCGTCGCCCGCGTCCAGGGCAGCGATCCGTCCGCCGACGCGCTGCTCGTTCATGGGCATCTGGATGTCGTGCCCGCCGAGGCCGCCGACTGGAGCGTGCATCCCTTCTCCGGGGAGATCCGGGACGGTGTGGTCTGGGGGCGGGGCGCGGTCGACATGAAGAACATGGACGCGATGATCCTCGCCGTCGTCCGCTCCTGGGCGCGTGAGGGCGTCCGGCCCCGGCGGGACGTGGTGATCGCGTTCACCGCCGACGAGGAGGCCAGCGCCGAGGACGGCTCCGGCTTCCTCGCCGATCAGCACGCGGGGCTGTTCGAGGGATGTACCGAGGGGGTCAGCGAGTCGGGTGCCTTTACTTTCCACGACGGCTCCGGGCGCCAGATCTATCCCATCGCCGCGGGTGAGCGCGGTACCGGCTGGCTGAAGCTCACCGCGCGCGGACGCGCCGGGCACGGCTCCAAGGTCAACCGGGAGAACGCGGTGACCCGGCTGTCCGCCGCCATCGCCCGCATCGGCGCCCACGAATGGCCGCTCAGGCTCACCCCGACCGTGCGCGCCGCCCTCACCGAACTCGCCGCGCTCTACGGCATCGACCCCGACCTCGACGACATCGACGGGCTGCTCACCAAGCTGGGCCCGGCGGCCAAGCTGGTGGAGGCGACCGTACGCAACAGCGCCAACCCGACCATGCTCAGCGCCGGATACAAGGTCAATGTCATCCCGGGCGAGGCCGTCGCGTATGTCGACGGGCGGTATCTGCCGGGCGGCGAGGACGAGTTCCGTACGACGTTGGACGCGCTGACCGGGCCCGATGTGGACTGGGAGTACAGCCACCACGAGACGGCTCTCCAGGCGCCCGTCGACTCGCCGACCTTCGCGCGGATGCGGGCGGCCGTCCAGGAGTTCGCGCCCGAGGGGCATGTGGTGCCGTACTGCATGTCCGGTGGCACCGACGCCAAGCAGTTCTCCCGGCTCGGCATCACCGGCTATGGTTTTGCCCCCCTGAAGCTGCCGGAGGGCTTCGACTACCAGGCCCTCTTCCACGGTGTCGACGAGCGGGTGCCCGTCGCGGCACTGCACTTCGGCGTCGATGTGCTCGACCGGTTCCTGCGCACGGCGTAGGCGAGGGGGAAGACCACCACATGCGCACACTCCCGTACGGCTCCTGGCCCTCCCCGGTGGACGCGGCCCTCGCCGCCGCCCACGACGGGCACCCCGAGTACGTCGGCTTCGTCGGCGACGAGGTCTGGTGGACCGAGCCCCGCCCCACCGAGGGCGGCCGGCGCACCCTGATCCGCCGCCGCCCCGACGGCACCGCGGAATCCGTCCTGCCCGCGCCCTGGAACGTCCGCAGCCGGGTCATCGAGTACGGCGGACAGCCCTGGGCGGGGACCATGACCGGCGACGGGCCGCTCGTGGTATTCACCCACTTCGCCGACCAGCGGCTCCACCGCTACGAGCCCAGCGGCGAGCCCCGGCCGCTGACCCCGGTGTCGGCGGTCGGCGGCGGGCTGCGCTGGGCCGACCCGCGGATCCTGGCCGGCCGGGGTGAGGTGTGGTGCGTCCTGGAGGAGTTCACCGGTCCGGCGCCCACCGATGTACGCCGAGTGCTGGCCGCCGTACCGTTGGACGGGTCCGCCGCCCAGGACCGGTCGGCGGTGCGGGAACTCGTACCCGAGCGGCACCGGTTCGTCACCGGGCCCCGGCTGTCGCCCGACGGGCGGCGCGCGGTGTGGCTGGGCTGGGACCATCCCCGGATGCCCTGGGACGGGAGTGAGCTGATCCTCGCCGATGTGGCCGGGGACGGGACGCTGACCGGGGCGCGGACCGTCGCGGGCGGGCCCGAGGAGTCGATCGCGCAGGCCGAGTTCGCCGCCGACGGATCGCTGCTGTACGCGAGCGACCGCAGCGGCTGGTGGAACCTGTACCGCGACGGACGGCCCCTGTGCCCGCGCGAGGAGGAGTTCGGCGGGCCGCTGTGGAAGATCGGGCAGCGCTGGTTCGCGCCGCTGGACAGCGGGCCGGTCGCCGTCGTGCACGGCCGGGGCGCCGCCGCGCTCGGCCTGCTCGACCCCGCCACCGGCGAGATCGTGGACGCGGCCGGCCCCTGGACCGAGTTCGCGTCCACGCTGGCCGTGCACGGCGAGCGCGTGGTGGGCGTCGGCGCCGGTCCGCGCCGGGGGTACGAGGTGATCGAGCTGGACGCCCGCACCGGCCACACCCGGGTCATCGGCGCCCCCCACGAGGACGCCGTCGACCCCGCCCACTACGCGGAACCCGAGGCCAGGGTCTTCACCGGCCCCGGCGGACGCGACATCCACGCCCACCTCCATCCCCCGCACCACCCCGGGTACACCGCGCCCGACGGGGAACGGCCGCCCTACGTGGTGTGGGCGCACGGCGGGCCCACCGGCCGCAGCCCGCTCGTCCTCGACCTGGAGATCACCTACTTCACCTCACGCGGCATCGGCGTCGCCGAGGTCAACTACGGCGGCTCCACCGGATACGGGCGCGCGTACCGCGACCGGCTGCGCGAACAGTGGGGCGTGGTCGACGTCGAGGACTGCGCGGCCGTCGCCCTCGCCCTCGCCGAGGAGGGCACCGCCGACCGGGCCCGGCTCGCCGTACGCGGCGGCAGCGCGGGCGGCTGGACCACCGCCGCGTCCCTCGCCACCACCGACGTCTACGCCTGCGGCACCATCAGCTACCCTGTGCTCGACCTCACCGACTGGGCCACCGACGGCACCCACGACTTCGAGTCCCAGTACCTGGAGAGCCTGGTCGGCCCCTACGCCGAGGTGCCCGCCCGCTATGCCGAGCGCTCCCCGATCACCCACGCCGAGTGGATCACCGCGCCCTTCCTGCTGCTCCAGGGCCTGGACGACGTGATCTGCCCGCCCGCGCAGGCCGAACGGCTGCTGGCCCGGATGGCGGGCCGGGGCGTCCCGCACGCCTACCTCGCCTTCGCGGGCGAGGGCCATGGATTCCGCCGCGCCGACACCATGATCCGGGCCCTGGAAGCCGAACTCGCCCTGTACGCCGAGGTGTTCGGGCTGAAGCCGCCCGGCCTGACGACGACCCTGGAGCTGACCGAGTGACGGACCCGTTCCGCGTACGGGACCTGCGGCGGCCGGCGCGGCTCGCGCCCGGGGCCCGGGTCGCCGTCGTCGCGCCCAGCGGTCCCGTACCGGAGGAGCGCCTCCAGGCGGGCCTGGACGTGCTGCGCGGCTGGGACCTCGACCCGTACGCCCTGCCCCATGTCCTGGACCGCCACGCCGACTTCGGCTACCTGGCGGGCACCGACGCCGACCGGGCCGCCGACCTCCAGCGCGCCTGGTGCGACCCGTCCGTGGACGCCGTGCTGTGCGCGCGGGGCGGCTACGGCGTCCAGCGCATGGCCGATCTGCTCGACTGGGACGCGATGCGGGCCGCCGGGCCGAAGGTGTTCGTCGGCTTCAGCGACATCACCGCCCTGCACGAGGCGTTCGCCACCCGCCTCGGCCTGGTCACCCTGCACGGGCCGATGGCGGCGGGCGTCGACTTCATCAAGAACGCGCGGGCGCAGGAGCATCTGCGGGCGACGCTGTTCGCCCCCGAGACGGTCATGACGATCGCCTCCGGCGCGGGCGCGTTGGTGCCGGGCCGCGCCCGGGGCGTCCTGCTCGGCGGCTGCCTCTCCCTCCTCGCCGCCGAACTGGGCACCCCGCACGCCCGCCCCTCCGCCGCCGGCGGGCTGCTCTGCCTGGAGGATGTGGGCGAGGAGACCTACCGGCTGGACCGCTACCTCACCCAACTGCTGCGCGCCGGGTGGCTCGACGGCGTACGGGGCGTCCTGCTCGGGTCCTGGCACGACTGCGACCCCTACGAACGGGTACGGGTCATGCTCGCCGACCGGCTGGGCCCGCTGGGCGTCCCGGTCGCGGAGGAGTTCGGCTTCGGGCACGCCGCCGGGGCACTGACGATCCCGTTCGGCGTGACGGCGGAACTGGACGCGGGGGCGGGGACGGTGGCGCTGGGGGAACCGGCGCTGCGGTGACGCTGCCGCGGTCATTCCGGGTCCCGGCGGGCTTGCGGTTGTGGCGCCGGGCGGGTCCGCGGGGGCGGGTTGCTCGGGTGGGGTGGGTTCGGGGTGGTGGGAGTGCTCGGGGTGGGGTGGGTTCGGGGGGTGGGAGTGCTCGGGGTGGGGGTGGGTTCGGTGGGTCGGGTGCTCGGGGTCGGCCGGGGGCAGCGGGGCGGGTCACCCGCCGCAAGCGACGGAGATCCACCACCAGCGACGGAGATCCACCACCGGCGTCGCCTGGAGACCCTGCTGACATGGCTCGACAGCATGGGCTGGACCGGCCGTCCGGGGCCGGCGGACCTGGACCATGGTCAGGGCCGTCCGGGGCCGGCGACCTAGACCATGGTCAGGAGGTGGTCCGTGGGCGCGTAGTCGATCTTCCAGTCGGCGTAGATCCCGCAGAATCCGTCCTCGGCGCACCGCAGACCCAGGGTCACCCAGCGGACCGAACCGTCCCCGCCCAGCGAGAACGCGACCGCGGCCTCGAACTCCTCACCCCCGCACGGGCACCCGGCCGTCCCGGGCTCGTCGCCCTCCCAGAACTCCTCGTCCCAGTACTCCCCGCTGTCCGCGATGAACGCCCGCGCGCCGCAGCCCGCACACTCCCGCTCGGCGCCCGACGCGTTGACCAGCACGCGGAACACCCGGCCGCCGCACCCCGCGCACAGCGAACGGGAGATCCGCACCGGGCGGCCGTCGTCCGCGTCCCGGAGGAGCACCGCCAGGTCCGCCGGAACACCCTCGTCGATCCGATCATCAGCACGCACGGGCCCATCGTTCCAGACGCGACGGACAACGCCCCCGTGGACGTCGGCCGGTGACGCGGGCAGAGGCCCCGCTCGCGGGGCCGACGTACGCTGTCCGGATGCCGAACGACGCCTCCCGCCGGTTCCTCGCCGAAGGCCCCCACGTGGGCATACGTCCGTTCACCTACGACGACGGCGACGAGTTCACCGCGCGGGTACGGGAGAGCAGGCGACTGCATCAGCCGTGGCTGTTCCCGCCCACGACGCCCGCCGCGTACGCCGCCTACGCGGGCCTGCTGATAGAGGACCCGGCGAAGGCGGGGTTCCTGGTGTGCGAGCGGGACGGCGGGGGCATCGCCGGATTCATCACCGTCAACAACATCGTCCGGGGCGCCTTCCAGAGCGGTGCGGTCGCCTACGGGGCGTTCGCGCACACGGCCGGGCGGGGGCTGATGCGCGAAGGGCTCCGGCTGGTCGTCGACCACGCGTTCGGGCCGATGCGGCTGCACCGGCTGGAGATCAACGTCCAGCCCGGCAATACCGCCTCCCTCGCGCTGGCCCGTGGCGCGGGCTTCCGCCACGAGGGGTTCTCACCGAAGATGCTGTTCATCGACGGGGCCTGGCGCGATCACGAACGCTTCGCCCTCACCGTCGAGACGCGGCCTTCCGGTTGATCTTCATGGTGTCCAGATCCGTGACCGTCGACCTCAGCCGCGTGAATCCGTAACCGAGCCCGCGCAGCACGGTCTCCGCCCTGTCCTCCGCGATCACGGCGGCCATCTCCTCACCGTCCTCGGCGTCCGACACCACCACGAACCGCATCGAGAAGTGCTTCAGCGGCACCGGCTCGTACGACAGCGAACCCTCCTCGGTGAACCGCATGCTGCTCATCCCGTGCTCGGCCGCCTCGGCGACCAGCCGGGCCCGCGCCTCCTCGCCCAGACCGTCCCAGGTACCCCGGACGATCACCCGGTAGGTGTGCCGTTCACTCATGCGCCGCAATCCTCCACCAGTCGCTGTCTGCCGAACCCGCCGACTGTACGTCGCCGTGGGCCGGTCGCACGCGGAATTTCGCCCCGCGCCACCGGGCCGCCCGCTGTCCCGCCCATCGGCGCCCGCATCCCCATTGATCCCCCGACCCCCGTCACCGAGGATGGCCCGCATGCGGAACATCGTGGTCGTCGACGCCCCTTCCAACCTGGGCCTGCGCCCGCCGGAGCCGGGGACCGTGCCGGGCTGCCACAAGCTCGCCGGTGCCCTGCGCGAGCAGCGGATCGTGCGGAGGCTGCGGGCGCTGGAGGGCGGAGTGGTGGTGCCGCCCCGCTACGACCGGGGGGACTGGCAGGAGGGCGACGGGGTGTTCAACGCCGCCGCCCTCGCCGCCTACACCCGCAAGCTCGCCGACCGGATCGAGCATCACGTGCGGGCCGGGGATTTCCCCCTGGTGCTCGGCGGGGACTGCTCGATCCAGCTCGGCGCCTCGCTCGCGCTGCGCCGCCTCGGCCGGTACGGGCTGGCCGCGCTGGACGCCTCCGCGGACTTCCGGCACCCGGGCAACTCCGACCGGATCGGCGCGGCCGGCGGTGAGGAGGTCGCGCTCGCCACCGGGCGCGGCCAGGCCGACCTCACGGACCTGGAGGGGCTGCGGCCCTATCTGCGCGACGAGGACGTACGGTTCTTCGGCATCCGGGACGAGTTCGACGACGACCGCTCCGAACTCGCCGCCCTGAAGATCCCGGTCGTCACGGTGGGTGACGTACGGGAGTGGGGTGCCGACGCGCTCGCCCGTGCCACCGCGCAGGCCTTCGAGATCCCCGAGATCGAGGGGTTCTGGGTGCATCTGGACGCCGATGTGCTCGACCCGGACGTCATGCCGGCCGTCGACAGCCCCGATCCGAACGGGCTGCTGCCCGAAGAGGTCGTCGCCCTGCTGCGGCCGTTGCTCGCCTCCCCGCACTGCGTCGGCCTCAACGTGACGATCTACGACCCCGACCTGGACCCGGAGGGCACGGCCGGGGCGCTGCTGGCCGACATCGTGGTCGGCGGCTTCGGGGACTTCGAGGACTTCGAGGACTTCGAGGGGTCCGAAGGGTCCGAAGGGTCCGAAGGGTCCGAAGGGGCCGGGCCGTCTCCGTCGAGGATGATTTCGTAGGTTCCAGGGTGTTTGTTCCGGTGTCGGATGGGCACGCGGAGGGTTCCGTGGGCGGGTGCCTGCCCGAGGGCGGGGTCCGTTCGCCCACCGACCCGGAGGGAGCGCGATGAACACCCAGGAACTGGCCGAGCTGGGCCAGCAGCTGCGCGTCGACAGTGTGCGGGCCAGCGCCGCGGCCGGCTCCGGGCATCCGACCTCGTCGATGTCCGCCGCCGACCTGATGGCCGTACTGCTCGCCGAGCATCTGCGCTACGACTTCGATCACCCCGGCCATCCCGGCAACGACCGCTTCATCCTGTCCAAGGGGCACGCGTCGCCGCTGCTGTACGCCGCGTACAAGGCGGCCGGGGCGGTCGACGACACCGAGCTGCTCACCTTCCGTACCCTCGGCAGCCGGCTGGAGGGGCATCCGACGCCCCGGCGGCTGCCCTGGGTGGAGACGGCCACCGGCTCGCTCGGCCAGGGGCTCCCGGTCGGCGTCGGGATCGCGCTCGCCGGGAAGCGGCTGGACCGGACCGGCTACCGGGTGTGGGTGCTGTGCGGGGACAGCGAGCTGGCCGAGGGTTCGGTGTGGGAGGCCGCCGAGCAGGCCGCGTACGAGCATCTCGACAATCTCACCGCGATCGTGGACGTCAACCGGCTGGGCCAGCGCGGCCCCACCCGGCACGGCCATGACCTGGACGCCTACGCCCGCCGGTTCGCGGCGTTCGGCTGGCACACCGTGGAGATCGACGGGCACGACGTGACCGCGATCGACCGGGCCTACGCCGAGGCCGAGGCCGTCAAGGGACAGCCGGTCGTGGTGCTGGCCCGCACCCTCAAGGGCAAGGGCGTCCAGAGCGTCCAGGACCGCGAGGGCCTGCACGGCAAGCCGCTGCCCGACCCCGAGCACGCCATCGCCGAACTGGGCGGCCCGCGCGCCCTGCGCGTCCAGGTCCACGCGCCCCCGCCCGCACCCGTCCCGCACCCCGGCTTCCACGGCACCGGCGACGCGCCCCGCTGGGAGCGCGGCGAGGACGTGGCCACCCGCGACGCCTACGGCAGGGCGCTCGCCGCCCTCGGCGGGGCCCGCGGCGATGTCGTCGTCCTGGACGGCGAGGTCGGCGACTCCACCCGCTCCGAACTGTTCGCCAAGGAGTTCCCCGACCGCTACTTCGAGTGCTACATCGCCGAACAGCAGATGGTCGCCGCCGCGGTCGGCATGGCCGCCCGGGGCTGGATGCCGTACGCGGCCACCTTCGCCGCGTTCCTCACCCGCGCCCATGACTTCGTGCGGATGGCGTCGATCAGCGGCGCCGGGATCAATCTGATCGGCTCGCACGCCGGGGTGTCCATCGGGCAGGACGGGCCCTCCCAGATGGGCCTGGAGGACCTGGCGATGTTCCGGGCCGTGCACGGCTCGACCGTGCTCTACCCGTGCGACGCCAACCAGACCGCCCACCTGGTCGCCGCCATGGCCGACCTCGAAGGCGTGCGCTACCTGCGCACCACGCGCGGCACCACCCCGGTGATCTACGGCCCCGGCGAGCGGTTCCCGATCGGCGGCAGCAAGGTCCTGCGCTCCTCCGACGCGGACCGGGTCACCGTCGTCGCCGCCGGGATCACCGTCCCGCAGGCCCTGGCCGCCGCCGACACCCTCGAACGCGACGGCGTCCCCGTCCGGGTGATCGACCTGTACTCGGTCAAGCCCGTCGACCGGCCCACCCTCCAGCAGGCCGCCAACGACACCGGGTGCCTGCTCACGGTCGAGGACCACCACGAGGAGGGCGGCCTCGGCGACGCCGTCGTGGACGCCTTCCTCGACGGCGGCCCCGTCCCGCGCCTGGCCCGGCTGGCCGTCGACACCATGCCGGGCTCGGCGACGCCCCAGCAGCAGCTGCGCGCCGCCGGCATCGACGCCGACGCGATCACCGTCGCCGTACGCATGCTGGTGGAACAGGCGGTGCTGCCGTGAGCACTGCGACAGGAGTGAGCACTGCGACAGGAGTGAGCGCTGCGACAGGAGTGAGCGCTGCGGCATGTGGGATCGCTGCGGCAGACGTGAGCGCTGCGACGCGTGTGCGCGCCGCGACAGGTGTGCGCGCCGCGACAGGTGTGCGTGGCGTTGCGGGACCCTGAGCGGGTAGGTCCCCAGCGGGAGGTCCCATGACCACATCGCGGTACGTGTACGCCGTCTGCCGGCCGTTCGGCGCGGCGCTCCAGGCCCAGCTCACCGGGGTCGGGGGCGACCCGCCCCGGCTGCTGCGCCACCACGGGCTGGTGGCCGTCGTCAGCCATGTGCCGACGGCGGAGTTCGACGAGGAGCGGCTACGGGCCGGGGAGGCGGACGACGACTGGCTCGCCGGTGTCGCCCGTGTCCACCAAGGCGTGATCGACGCGCTCACCACCGTCACCACGCCCCTGCCGCTGCGGCCCGCCACCGTCTTCCGCGACGACAGCGCCGTACGCCTGATGATCGAGCTGCGCGAGGACGAGTTGCGCCGCACGCTCGACCGGCTGGAGGGGCATGTGGAGTGGGGCGTGCGGGTGTATTCGGCGGGCGGCGGCGACGCCGACACGGCCGAAGGGCCTGCGGATGCGGAAAAGGGTGAGGAATTCTCCGTACGGCTGCACGCGGCCCTCTCCGAGCGGGCCGATGATTCGCACGCCTATCCGCTGCGCAACAAGGCGCCCGGCGGCACCGGAGGCCGCAACTGGCTGAACGCGGCCTATCTGGTGCCCCGGGCGCATGCCGAGGAATTCGTGGAGATCGTGGACCGGGCGAAGGACGCGGCGCCGGGGTTCCTGGTGGAACTCACCGGTCCGTCGGCGGCCTATTCCTTCGCCGTCGAGGGCTCGTGAATCGCGGGTGACAGCGGCCCCCTCAACCTGTTCCGGCCGCCGTCGGTACCCGTCCGTCCGTTCGGCAGAGGATCTCGCCGTGCAGCACGCAGAACCAGCCGTCCTCCCGCTCGCCCCACGCGCGCCACGCCCCTGATACGGCCCTCAGCTCGTCCTCGGTGGCCTGGCCGCCCTCGGTCGCCCGCCGCGCGTACGCGGAGGCGAGGGTGCGGTCGGCCCACAGTCCGCTCCACCAGGCGCGCTCCTCGGGCGTGGCGAAGGTCCAGGTGCCGGACGTGGCCGTGATGTCGGTGAGCCCGGCGGCCAGCGCCCAGGACTTCAGCCGCCGCCCGGCGTCCGGCTCGCCGCCGTTGGCGCGGGCCACCCGCCGGTACAGGTCCAGCCAGTCGGCGAGGCCCGGCGAGGCCGGGTACCAGGTCATCGCCCCGTAGTCCGCGTCGCGCGCGGCGACGATCCCGCCGGGCACGGTGACCCGGGCCATCTCGCGCAGCGCCGCCACCGGGTCGCCGACGTGCTGGAGCACCTGGTGGGCGTGGACCACGTCGAAGCTGCCGTCGGGGAAGTCCAGGGCGTGCACGTCCCCGGTCGTGAAGCCGACGTTGGTCAGCCCGCGTCCGGCGGCCGTGGCACGGGCCTGGTCCAGGATGCCCGGCGCGTGGTCGAGCCCGGTGACCCGACCCTCGGGGACCAGCCCGGCGAGGTCGGCGGTGATGGTGCCGGGGCCGCAGCCGATGTCCAGGATCCGCAGGCCCGGCGTGAGCGAGCCGAGCAGATACGCGGCCGAGTTGGCGGCGGTCCGCCAGGTGTGCGACCGCAGCACCGACTCGTGGTGGCCGTGGGTGTAGACGGCGGTCTCGCGCGCCTTCGGCATGGCTGAGCACCTTCCGGTCGTAGGTCTTCCGGTCGTAGGTCTCCGACTCCTTTCCACGCTACGCCGCATGTCGAATGTTGAGACTGTCTGTCTTTGTATATGGACTGACGGAGTGTCGGCCGCCCGCTGTCGGCTCTCCGTTCTCAGCCGTCGCCCTGGCCCGGGGTGTGCGGCCGGTACACCACCAGGGCGTTGCGCTGCTTGCTCAGGGTCAGCTCGCCCTCGACCTCGGTGACCTCGCCGTCGTACGCCAGCAGTGTGCCGGGCGGGACATCGGTCAGGCGGAGCGTGCCGACCTGGACGGCGGCATGGGCGGGGGAGCGGGTGAGCGGGCCCGCGACGGCGGTGGCCAGCAGCCGCAGCGCGGGATGCCGGCCGCCGTGCACGACCCGTACGTCCAGCCGGCCGTCGGCCAGGTCCAGCCGGCGGCCCGGCACCAGGCCCATCCGGTGGTACGTGCCGTTGCCCGCGAACAGCAGCCACATCGGGCGCACCCGACCGCCGAACCCGGCCAGCAGCGGATGCCGGTCCGCGCGCAGCACCCGCGCCGCCGCCACCACCCCGGCCGGCCAGCCGCCGATCCGGCGCGACCAGCGGTCCCGCTCCCGCACCAGCTCCGGATAGACGCCCAGGCTGCACGTGTTGAGGAAGATGCCCTCCCCGCCGCCGCTGGTGAACCGCCCGATGTCCACGCGCACCGCCTCACCGCCCTCGACGGCCCGCCCCAGCGCGCGGGCGTCCTCCACGCCCAGGTCGAGCGCGAAGTGGTTGAGGGTGCCGCCGGGCAGCACGGCCAGCGGCAGACCGTGCCGCAGGGCGACCCGCGCGGCGGTGTTCACCGTGCCGTCGCCGCCGCACACACCGAGCACCCGGGCGGTGGCCGCCGCCCGCTCCAGCTCGGCGGCCACCTCGTCCGGCGCGCACTCCACGATCCGCGCCCGGGGCAGCACGTCCCCCAGCCAGCGCGCCCGGTCCGCGGTGCCCGACGCCCGGTTCACCACCAGGGTCAGCCCCTCGCCCTGCGGCAGCGCGGGCGCCGCGGCACGCGGATGGGCAGGGCGTACGGCATGCGCGTGCGGCGGCACCAGGGCCCGTACGACGAGGGCGGCGCCGACCCCCAGCGCGGCGCCCGTGAGGACATCGCTCGGGAAGTGCACGCCGGTGTACACCCGCGACATCGCCACCGAGTACGCGACCGGCGCCACCACCGCGCCCCACGCCGGGGACTCCATCGCCACCCCGGCCCCGAAGGCCGCCGCCGAGGCCGCGTGGCCGGACGGGAAGGACGTGGTGACCGGCTGCCGCTTCAGCCGCCGTACGGCCGGTACCGGACCGAGCGGTGGACGCGGGCGGCGCACACTGCGCTTGCCGACCGTGTTGATCGTCGCCGAGGCCAGGGCCAGCGACACCAGGCCCCGCGCGGCGGCCCGGCGGCCCCGGGGGGTGCGGCTCGCCGCCATGGCCGCCGCCGTCGCCCCCCACAGCACCCCGTGGTTCGCGAACCGGCTCAGCCGGGGCAGCACCCGCTCGGCGTAGGGCCATTCCCGTTCGGCGGCGAACTCGAAGAGCCGGGAGTCGAGCGCGAGCAGCCGGTCGCGCAGGGCGTGGCGTCCTGGGAGCGGAACGGTGAGATCCACATCTGGGTTCATGGGTCACGGTTACCCTGAAGTGGCCCTCGGCGTCGCCCTTCGCGGCGCGGTTCGCGTCACAGTTCGTTTCGGGCGGGGAGCTGCTTGGGTCCGTCTTGGGTCCATTGAGGACCGTCCGAAGCCGTCCGGGGAAGGGAATGCCCTCCATGCGTCTGATCCTGATCCGGCACGGCCAGACCAGCGCCAACGTGGACATGCTGCTCGACACGGCGTTCCCGGGCGCCGGTCTGACAGATCTGGGGCGGCGCCAGGCGGCGGCCCTGCCGGGGGCGCTGGCCGCCGAGGACATCGGGGCCGTGTACGCGTCCACGCTGACCCGTACCCAGGACACCGCGGCCCCGCTGGCCGCCGCGCGCGGCCTCGACGTACGCGTGCGCGACGGCATCCGGGAACTGGCGGCGGGCGATCTGGAACTGCTGCCGGGCTGGTCCCCGGACGGCGAGCGCTACATGCGCACGGTGGTCGCCTGGATGAACGGCGACACCGCACTGCGGATGCCCGGCGGGGAGAGCGGCGACGAGGCGCTGGCCCGCTACGACGCCGTGGTCGCCGAGGCCGCGGCGAGCGGCGCCGGGACGGTGGCCATGGTCAGCCATGGCGCCGCGATCAGGCTGTGGACCGTCGTCCGCTCGACCGGCGTCGACGTCGCCTTCGCCGCCGCCCACGGCCTCCAGAACACCGGGATCGTCCTCCTGGAGGGCACACCGCAGGACGGCTTCAAGGCGCTGAGCTGGGAGGGCGCCGCGCCGGGACCGCGGGGGGAGGGCGGGCCGACGGGACGGCCGGTGGATCCGGGCGGACCGGGCCCGCGGCCGGCGTAGCGGCCGGCACGCCGATCGGTACGGCGATCGGCACGGCGACGGGTACGGCAATCGGTACGGCGATTGGCACGGTGACGGGTACGGCAATCGGTACGGCAATCGGTACAGCGACTGGTACGCCAATCGGTGCAGCGTCAGTGATCGGTGCGGTGCGCGGCACCGCGGCCGGATATCGGTTTGCCCAGACCGCCATGGGCCTCACAGAATGCGTAACCATGGGACATCTGGAAGCCGCGCACCTTGAGTACTACCTCCCCGACGGGAGGGCGCTGCTGGGCGATGTGTCCTTCCGCGTCGGCGAAGGCGCCGTCGTCGCGCTCGTCGGGCCGAACGGCGCGGGCAAGACGACCCTGCTGCGGCTGATCGCCGGCGAGCTGAAACCGCACGGCGGCGGTGTCACCGTCAGCGGCGGGCTCGGTGTGATGCGCCAGTTCGTGGGGTCCGTACGGGACGAGACGACCGTACGGGACCTGCTCGTGTCGGTCGCTCCGCCGCGGATCCGCGAGGCCGCCCGGGCGGTGGATGTCGCCGAGCACGCCATCATGACCGTCGACGACGAGGCCGCCCAGCTGAAGTACGCGCAGGCGCTCGCCGACTGGGCCGAGGCACGCGGGTACGAGGCGGAGACGCTGTGGGACATCTGCACCACGGCCGCGCTCGGAATGCCCTACGAGCGAGCCCAGTTCCGGCAGGTGAGCACCCTCTCCGGCGGTGAACAGAAACGGCTGGTGCTGGAGGCGCTGCTGCGCGGCACCGACGAGGTACTGCTCCTGGACGAGCCCGACAACTACCTCGACGTCCCCGGCAAGCGCTGGCTGGAGGAACGGCTCAAGGAGACCGCCAAGACGGTCCTGTTCGTCTCCCACGACCGGGAACTCCTCGCCCGCGCGGCCGACAAGATCGTCTCCGTGGAGCCCGGACCGGCCGGCGCCGACGCCTGGGTGCACGGCGGCGGCTTCGCCACCTTCCAGGAGGCCCGCCGCGAGCGCTTCGCCCGCTTCGAGGAACTGCGCCTGCGGTGGGACGAGAAGCACGCCCAGCTCAAGAAGCTCGTCCTGAACCTGCGTCAGGCAGCCGCCAACAGCGACGCCATGACCTCCCGCTACCGCGCCGCCCAGACCCGGCTGCGCAAGTTCGAGGAGGCCGGGCCGCCGCCGGAGCCGCCGCGCGAGCAGGACATCCGGATGCGGCTGAAGGGCGGCCGGACCGGCGTCCGCGCGGTCACCTGCCAGTCCCTGGAGCTGACCGGCCTGATGCAGCCCTTCGACCTGGAGGTCTTCTACGGCGAGCGGGTCGCCGTCCTCGGCTCCAACGGCTCCGGCAAGTCGCACTTCCTGCGGCTGCTGGCGGGCGGGGAGGTGACCCACACCGGGCTGTGGAAGCTCGGCGCGCGGGTCGTGCCGGGGCACTTCGCGCAGACCCACGCCCACCCGGAGCTGGCCGGGCGCACCCTGCTGGACATCCTGTGGAAGGAATACGCCCAGGACCGGGGCGCGGCGATGTCCCGGCTGCGGCGCTACGAGCTGACCGGACAGGCCGAACAGACCTTCGATCGGCTCTCCGGTGGCCAGCAGGCCCGTTTCCAGATCCTGCTCCTGGAACTCCAGGGCGTCACCGCGCTGCTGCTGGACGAGCCGACCGACAACCTGGACCTGGAGTCGGCGCAAGCGCTCCAGGAGGGCCTGGAGGCGTTCGACGGGACGGTCCTCGCGGTCACCCACGACCGGTGGTTCGCGCGCTCCTTCGACCGCTTCCTGGTGTTCGGCAGCGACGGGCGGGTGCGGGAGTCCTCGGGGCCGGTGTGGGACGAGCGGCGGGTCGAACGGGCCCGGTAGCCGCCGGTCAGGTGGCGGGCCCCCTGGCGGGGGCCCCTGGCTGGGCGGGCGCGCGTGGCAGGGCGGCGTGAAGTGAATGTTCGTACAGTGGAGGCAGCACGCACGGACACGACGATCGGGGCACCACATGACCGGAGTCGACCCGGGTCGCCTGGACGACCAGCAGCTCATGAGAGAGCTGGAGACCATCCACCGCACGCGCCACGACACCCTGCTGTACGGGTCCAATGACGCGTTGCGGACGCACAACGAGCGGATGGCTCAGCTGGAGGGGGAGTATCTGCGGCGCAACCCGGCACGCTTCGTCGCGGCGGGGCGGACGCGGGACGGGGCTCGGGAGCGTCCCGTACCGTAGCGCTCCGCTTGGGGCGCGGTTGCTGGTTCGTCGGGGTTGCTGATTCGTCGGTGGGCGCGGGTGGGTGGGGGGTGCTCGCGCAGTTCCACGCGCCCCTGGAGGGGCGTTGTCGTCCCCTTTGCGGGATTCACTCGGTTGGGCCGTGGCGGCGCGCGGGGGGAGTGCGGGCGGGCTGTGATGGGGGCGGGAGGTCGGTTCTCTCCCGCTTGCCGTCGGTTCGAGGAGTTCGCCCCATGCGCCGCAGCCCCTGTTTTGTGTCCGTGGCCGTCGTGTCGGTGGCCGTCGTGGCTGGTACCGCGGGTGCCGCGCCGGCTGCTGTTGGTCCGGCTGGTGCCGCTCCGGGTGGTGTTGCTTCGGGTGGTGGTACTCAGGTTCGTGGTGCTCCGGCCGGTTTTGCGTCCGCCGGTTTTGCGTTGGCCCCTGCCGCGGAGCCGGCCGCCGAGGTGAGTCCGGCGAGCGCGCGGTCGGGCGGGAGCGTCACCATCTCCGTCACCTGCGGTCACGTCGGCGGGACCGCGCCCCGGACCATGAACGCCACCTCGCGGGCCTTCACCGAGGGCAAGGTCGCCCTCCGGTTGGCCTCCGGTGGCGAGGACGGCGGCTCCGGGCCGGTCTACCGGGGCATCGGCAGGATCTCGGCCACGGAGAACGCCGAGGGCGGCAAGGGGGGAGTTGTGGGGGGTCAGGTGGGGGGTGCGGGTGGTCACCCGGAGGGCGTGGGGGGTGCAGCGGTGGGTGCGGGGGGTCCGGCGAAGGGCGTCGCTGCCGGACGGGACTCGGTGTGGACGGTGGGTGGCACCTGTCCGGCGGCACGCGGCGGCAAGGGCAAGCAGTGGACCGCGACCTTCACTCTGACGCGGGGCGAGGGCGAGGGCGCGGGTGAGGGCGGGAGCGGGCGTGGAGACGGGCACGGAGACGGGAGCGGGGTTGGGCGTGGGGACGGGCAGGGGAGTGGAGACGGGAGCGGGCGTGAGGAGGGGCAGGGACGTGGGGAGGGGGACGGGAATGTCCATCGGCCCTGCCCCACCGGTCGGGAGGGGCACGAGTCCACCGGCCGGGAACATGAATCCACGGGACGGGGGACGTACGAGTCCGGCTCGTGCGCCCCGGCGACCGTCGATCACGGAGTGCACGCGGGCGCGGGCGGCGCCTTCACCGACTCCGCGCCCGCGCTGGTGGCCGGCGGCTTGTTGATCGCGGGAGCGTTCGGCGGGGCCGCGTACCGGCTGCGCCGCAGGACGCTCCGCGCGGAGGGCTGACGGCCAGGCGGGGCGGGTACGCGGAGCGCGGGGCACCCAGTGGCCGCCATGCCCGCCGTGCCCGCCCGGGGCACCGGGCACCGGACCCTGGGATCTCGGGGCCCCGGGGACGACGGGTTCTCGGGATCACGGGATCACGGGATCACGGGTTCTCGGGCTTCCGGGAGGACGGGTCCTGGGGGATCGTGGATCCTCGGCCCTCGGCCCTCGGGTTTTCGGGACCCCGGTTTCTCCAGCACCCCGGGTCTTCGGATCCTCGGATTCTCGGGAACCCAGGGTCGTCGGGGAACTGGGCCCGGCTGTGTCGATCGCGGTGGCCAGCCGCGCGGCGTGTAGTCGGCCCTGGGCCCTTGGGGATCTCGGGTTCTCCGGCGCCTCGGGTTTTCGGGACCTCGGGGACCACGGGTCCTCGGGTTTTCGGGAACCCCGGGGCCTCGGGGAATCGGGCCCGGCCGTGCCGATCGCGGCGGCCAGCTGCACGGCGTCCAGTCCGTCTCAGGTCCTCGGGGACCTCGGGTCCTGGTGGACCACGGGGATTCCAGGATCTCTGGGACCACGGGCCTCGGGGACCACGGGTTCTCAGGACCTCCGGACTCCGGGTTCTTGGGATCTCTGGACCCCGAGACCTTCCGGACCTCGGGATCTCTGGACCCCGGGTCCCTCCGGACACCCGGACCCCCGGACACCCGGGACCCTCCAGATCCCCCGGGCCTCTCGGACCCCGGGGACCCCCGGACTTCGGCCCCACCTGGGCCCCGAACCTCCGGTCCCGGAGGCCCCCGGGGAACCTAGGGAAACCTAGGGACCGGGGACCACCAGGCACCACACCCCCCACACCCCACCACCGCAGCGCACGGCACCAAAACGCACCCCACGCCACCCACACCACCACCCCTGCCCCTGCCCCACAACGCACCGCACGGAGGTACGGATGCGGCGGACCGAATCGGAGAGTCATGGCCCCGTCCGGCACGGCCCCGTTCGTTACGGGCCGCACCTGCCGGACGATGGGCTTCCGCCGCTGCCGGAAGTGTCCGCCGTGCTCGCCGCCGCGGCCGGGCGGGCGCGAACCGAGCCCGTCGGCGGCGGCCCGGCCCTGCTGGAGGCCGCCTGCGGCTACTGGGAGCGGCGCGGCCTGCGCACCCGACCCGAGCAGGTGGCGGCCGGGCCCGGGGCCCACAGCCTGCTGCTCGCGCTGACCGCCGCGCTCGGCGGCGACGTCCTGGTGCCCCGGCCGTGCGCCGCCTGGTGGGCGCCGTACGCGCGGCTGCTGGGGCGGCGCCTGTTCCATGTCGCGACCCCGGCCGAGTGCGGGGGCGTACCGGACCCGTACGCGCTGCTGGAAACCGTGCGCCGGGTGCGGGACGAGGGCGGGCGGCCCCGGCTGCTGGTGCTGTCGGTCGCCGACGACCCGACCGCGACCGTGGCCCCGCCCGAACTGCTGCACCGGGTCGTGGAGGCCGCCGCGGGCGAGGGACTGCACCTGGTCAGCGACGAGACCTGGCGGGACACCCGGCACCCGCCGTACGACACCGTGCAGCTCAGCCCCGCCGAGATGCTGCCCGAGCGGGTCACCGTCGTCAGCGATCTCGCCGGGGCGCTGCTGCCGCCCGCCTGGCCCGCCGCCGTCGCCCGGCTCCCGGCCGGAGCCGACGGCGAGGACCTGCACGCGCGCGTGCTGGACGTCCTGACCGCGCTCGGCGCCCCGGTGGCGGGCCCGGTCGCCGCCGCCGCCGGCTACGCGCTCGACGAGCCCGAACCGGTCACCGCGCGGGTCGCCGCCGCCGTACGGCTGCACGCGCGCGTGGCGCACGCCGCGCACACCGCCGTGGTGGCCGCGGGCGCGCTGTCCCTCCCCCCACGTGCGGGCCGCCATCTGTACGTCGATCTGAGCCCGCTGCGGTCCGCGCTCACCGCGCGGGGCGTCGGTGACGCCCAGGATCTGGAGGACTTCCTGGGCCACCGGCTCGCCATGCCCGCGCCGGGCGGCCACCGCTTCGGCGACGACCTCGCCGCGCTGCGCGTCCGGCTGGCCACCGGGCCGCTGCTGGGGGCCACCGACGCCGAGCGCGCGGCCTGCCTCGCCTCACCCTCGCCGTGG
Source organism: Streptomyces sp. NPDC059477 (assembly GCF_042749375.1). Taxonomy (NCBI): domain Bacteria; kingdom Bacillati; phylum Actinomycetota; class Actinomycetes; order Kitasatosporales; family Streptomycetaceae; genus Streptomyces; species Streptomyces sp. NPDC059477. The sequence continues at coordinate 38,560 of NZ_JBHYUG010000064.1, forward strand.
GAACTGCCGCACGTGCGACAGGCGTTGATCTCTTTGGGTTCGGTCTTCGACGAACTCCGCGACGACGCTCAGCGACGGGAGCCTCCGCGATGACGCAGCAGTCCGAGTCGACCACGAGCACGGGCACGGGCACCCGGCAGTCCTCCGGCGGGCCGGGCGCCACCCCCTACCCGCCACTGGCCGAGCCCCGCCCGCTGGCCGAGCTGCGGGTGTGGCCGCGTGCCTTCCACGACCGGCTGACCGCCCCGCTGCCCGGCATCAAGGCCCTGGCCCGCTTCGCCCGCGAGGGTGCCGTACGACCCGGGCGCGACGGCCTCGCCGACATCCCCCGGCTGCCCTTCGCCCCGGGCCCGCTGCCCCGCGTCGGCGCCCGCGCCATCGCCGTCACCTGGGCCGGACACGCCAGCTGGGTGCTGCGCGTCGGCGGCCTGACCGTGCTCACCGACCCGGTCTGGTCCCGCCGGATCCTGGGCACCCCGCCGCGCATCACCCCCGTGGGCGTAGCCTGGAGCGCGCTGCCCCCCATCGACGCCGTCGTCATCAGCCACAATCACTACGACCACCTGGACGCCCCCACCCTGCGCCGCCTCCCGCGCGAGACCCCCGTCTTCGCCCCGGCCGGGCTGGCCCCGTGGTTCCGCAGCCGGGGCTTCACCACGGTCACCGAGCTGGACTGGTGGGAGGGGGCCGAACTGCGCGGCGTGCGCTTCGACTTCGTCCCCGCCCACCACTGGTCCAAGCGGACCCTGACCGACAGCTGCCGCACGCTGTGGGGCGGCTGGGTGCTGACCGACCCCGACGGCCACCGTGTCTACTTCGCCGGTGACACGGGTTACGGCCACTGGTTCACCCGTATCGGCCGCCGCTATCCCGGCATCGACCTGGCGCTCCTCCCCATCGGCGCGTATGACCCCCGGTGGTGGCTCAGCGATGTGCACTGTGATCCGGAGGAGGCGGTGCGGGCCGCCCATGATGTGGGCGCGGCCCGGATGGCGCCCATGCACTGGGGCACCTTCGTCCTGTCCGCCGAGCCCGTCCTGGAACCCCTGACCCGAGTCCGCACGGCCTGGGAGGCGACAGGCCGCCCGAGAACGGATCTGTGGGACCTGCCGGTGGGCGCGTCGAGGGTTCTGGAGTGATCAGGAGTGGGGGTGGGGTGGGGTGGGGTTGGGTGGAGCCGGGGGTCCGGGTGCGGGAGCGTCGTGGTCGCTCGCGCAGTTCCCCGCGCCCCCAAAAGCCAAAAACCCGGTTCCCCGCGCCTCCGAATACCCAAAGCCCAGTTCCCCGCGCCCCAAAAGAACGGGTGGCGTCCGGCGCGTGTTTTTCAGGGGCGCGGGGAACTGCGCGGCCGGCCCACCACAACCCGCATCGGCCCGGCCACCTCAAGCCTCCCGAACCCCCCGAACCCGACGCCACACCGCGGGCCCCGCGCTGATGACGACCGTCAGGACCACCGCCGCCACCACACCCTCCCAGGGCTCGCTGAACAGCGACCCGCCGAGAACCCCGATCAACTGATACGTCACGGCCCAGGCCAGACAGGCCGGCACATCCCCCCGCGCGAACCTCCGCAGCGGCCACTCCGCCATCAGACACGCCAGCATCACCGGCAACCGCCCCGCCGGTACCAGCCGCGACAGCACCAGCACCGCCACCCCGTGCTCGGCCAGCTTCTGCTGGGCCTGCTCCAGCCGGTCCTCGGGCGCCCGCGCCCGTATCGCCTTCAGCCACCGCGACCCGTTCCGCGACCCCATCCCGCGCTGCCCCAGCCAGTACAGCGCCACGTCACCGAGGAACGCCGCCAGCGACGCGGTCACGAAGACCAGCGCCATCGAGAAGGGCGCGGTCTGGTGGAACGCCACCACCGCCGCCGAACTGACCAGCGCGCCCGTCGGCACCACGGGTATCAGCGCCCCCAGCAGCACCAGCACGAACAGCGTGGGATAGCCGATCGCCTGCTGCGTGCTCTCCGGCGGCGCGTTCGTGGCAGCCGCCGCCAGCCAGTTCACCGGGCAACCTCCGGCCGCACCCGCTCGCCGTGCGACAGCCGGTGCACGGCCACCCCGGGCGCGCACTCCGCCGCGAGCCGGACGAATTCATCGCCGGGCGCGTGGAATTCGTGCGGGCGCACCGCGTCCATGCCGATGGGCCAGTACGTGCCGTAGTGCACCGGCACCGCGCTGTGCGCCCCGAGCCGGGCCAGCGCCTGCGCCGCCCGCCCCGCGTCCAGATGCTCCTCGCCCAGATACGGGCCCCAGCCGCCCACCGGCAGCAACGCCACGTCGACCGGCCCGACTTCCTCGGCCATGGCGTCGAAGAGTCCCGTGTCCCCGGCGAAGTACGTCCGCGCCTCGCCCTCCACCACGTAGCCGAGCGCGGGGGCGCGACGCGGACCGACCGGCAGCCGCCGCCCGTCATGGCGTGCGGGCACGGCCCGTACCACGAGGTCGCCGACCGTGATCGTGTCGCCGGGCGTCACCTCCACGAGCTGGAGATGCGCCAGCCTGCGGATGCCGGTCACCGCCCGGGTCGCGCCCCGGGGCACCAGCACCCGGGGGCCCGGCGCGAGGCTCGCCAGCGAGGGCACATGGAGGTGATCGGCGTGCAGATGGGAGACCAGGGCGACGTCCGCGCGCCGGGCGTCGCCCGGGGGTACGTCGCCCCGGCGGCGGCGCAGATGAGCGAGCCGGCGGGCGAACAGGGGGTCGGTGAGGACGCGTACGTCCGAATCCTCGACCGTGCAGGTGGCGTGGCCCCACCAGGTGATCTCCACCGGCACCCCTTTGCCTCCTTCGCGCGACTCCCCCGAAGCCTACGCGCAGCGGTAGGGTCGGCGGCGAAACCCGGAGGTGAGGGGGGCCCATGGGAGAGCTGCGCGGTGCCTCCGGCACGCGTGTCACGGCGATCGCCAGTCTGACGCCGCTGGAGGAACTGGACGCCGATCCGTTCCTGGTGGACTCGCGCAGCCAGCACGCCATGTGCGCCCGGTGGGCGGCCGAACGCGGCTACGTGGTCACCCGGCAGTTACTGGTCTCCGGGTTACGGCCCGACCACTGCATCCTGTGGGACGACGTGCGGCCGGGACGGGACGTCTTCGTGGCCCCCAGCAGACGGGTGCTGGAGAGCGCGCTGGCGTCCGTGGAGGAGTTCACCGAGGAGTGCGCCCGCCGGGGAGTGCGCGTGGAAACCGTCGGCCGCGCGGAACCGGTGTACGACGCGCAGATGAAGGCCCGCGTCCACCGCCGACTGTCCCTGCCGACAGCGGGCTACGACGGCCGCTGACCACCCACCGCCGGCCGGCTGCCGCCGGGGCCGCCGAGCCGCCAACCCCCTCTCGCCGGGCCTCCGACGTCCCAAGCCGGTCCGCCAGCAGGCTGCCGCCGGGCCGCGCTGAGCCCCCACCTGTCCGACGCTGAGCCCCCACCCGTCCGACGCGGGCCCCGGGCCTGTCCGACGCCGAGCCCCCTGTCCGAGCCGAGCCCAGCCGTCCGACGCCAGCCTCCGCCCCCGTACCTCCCACCCCTGTACCCTCCACCCCCTCCCTCCACGAAGAATCGATTCCTCTCGGCGTTGTGACAGGGTGGAGGGCAGGCCCGTGTCCGTCTTGGGTCGGGAGGTGAGGTGCGGGGAGTGCGTTGGCGCAAGGTCGTCAGTCAGGTGGGGCGCAGCGCCACGGTATGGGCGGTCAGCACCGTCACGATGCTGATCCTCGCGGGCATCCTCCCGGACTTCCAGTTGCAGTCCGCCGACGGCGACAGCGCCACCCGGATCGCGATCACCGCCGCCCTCGGCGCCGGCGGCTTCGGGCTGCTGTCCGCGCTGGTCTGGCCGCTGATGGTCCGCTTCCTGCTGCTGGTGCCCGCCCTGGTCCTCGGCCTGCTGGTGTTCTTCCTCAACGGCGCGCTGCTGCTCATCGCCCTGCGGCTGAACCCCGCCGCCCGCGGTGACGCCTCCCCGGAGACGGCCGTCGTGGTGGCCGCCGTGATGTCCGCCGTCGCCTCCGCGACCGGCGCCGCCCTCGCCGTGCGCGACGACGACGCCTACCGCCGCCGGCTGTACCGGCTCGCCGACCGCCGCCGCACCCCCCTGCCGCCCGGCCCGGTCACCCACGGCACCGTCTTCCTCCAGCTCGACGGCGTCGGCCACGACGTACTGGAGGCCGCCGTCCGCAAGGGGCTGATGCCCACCGTCGGACGCTGGCTCGGTGCCGTCGACGGCACCGGGCCCACCCACCGGCTGATCCCCTGGCGCACCGACTGGTCCAGCCAGACCGGCGCCAGCCAGCTCGGCATCCTGCACGGCAGCAACTTCGACGTGCCCGCCTTCCGCTGGTACGAGAAGGACCAGCGCGAGGTCATGGTCTGCAACCGGCCCACCAGCGCCGCCACCCTCCAGCGCCGGGCCGTCGAGCGCACCGGCGACGGCGGGCTGCTCACCGCCGACGGCGCCAGCCGGGGCAATCTGTTCAGCGGCGGCGCCGACGAACAGGCCCTGGTGCTGTCCATCGCCGCCCGGCGGCGCAGCCGCGCGAACCGCTCCCGCGCGGGCTACTTCGCCTACTTCTCCGACCCCGCCAACGCCGTACGCACCGCCCTGTCCTTCGTCGCCGAGGTCGGCCGTGAGGTCGGCCAGTCCAGCCGGGCCCGGCTGCGCAAGGTCCGGCCGAGGGTCTCGCGCGGCGGCCTCTACCCCCTCATCCGCGCCTTCGCGACCGTCGTCGAGCGGGACGTCGTGGTCGCCGCCGTCATGGGCGACATGCTCGCCGGTCGCACCTCCGTCTACGCCGACCTGGTGGCGTACGACGAGGTGGCGCACCACTCCGGGCCGCACAGCCGGGACGCCGAGCGGGTCCTCGCCCGGCTCGACCGCTCGCTCGCGCTGATCGAGAAGGGCGCCGAGCACGCCCCGCGCCCGTACCAGATCGTTCTGCTGTCCGACCATGGGCAGAGCCCCGGCGAGACGTTCCGCTCCCGCTACGGGCTCACCCTCGGTGATCTGGTCCGGGCCGGGAGCGGGCTGCCCGTGCCGCGCAGGGCCCGGCGCACCCGCAGTGGCGCCGAGGCGCGGGCCGCCGTACGGGCCGCGCTGCGCCGCCCGGTCGAGGAGAGCGGCGAGCACCACCGCCCCTCGCGCCGCTCGGAGCCGATCGTGCTCGCCTCCGGCAACCTCGGCCTGGTCTCCTTCCCGGACGTGCCGCACCGGATGACCAAGGAGGAGATCGACGCCCGCCACCCCGCCCTGCTGCCGACCCTCGCCAACCACCCCGGCATCGGCTTCCTGCTGGTGCGCAGCGAGGAGCACGGGGGCGTGGTGCTCGGCGCCTACGGGAGCGAGATCCCGCTCGCCGACCTGGACGGCGCCGCCCGGAGCCCGCTCGCGCCCTTCGGTCCCGGCGCCGCCGACGCCGTACGCCGCACGCACTCCTTCCCGCACACCGCCGACATCATGGTCAACTCCTTCCACGATCCGGCCGACGGAGAGGTCCTCGCGTTCGAGGAGCAGATCGGCTCCCACGGCGGTCTCGGCGGCTGCCAGGGGCGGCCCTTTCTGCTCTCGCCCCTCGCGCTGTCCGCGCCGGTCGGCGACGGGGCCGAACTGGTGGGCGCGGAGCGGGTGCACCGGGTGCTGCGGCGCTGGCTGCGGGAGTGCCATGGGCCGCAGGTGCCGGTGGCCGTCGCGGACGTCGTGCCGGATGCCGGTGAGGTGACGGGGGAAGCGGATGGTGGGTTCGGTGAGCCGGGTGGGACGGATCCCGTCCCCGCCCGGTAAATCGGCTGCGCCGTCCCCGTCCATTGCCCACACTGTTCGAGTCGAGCCGGAGCGCGCACGCATGCCGCCCTGCCCGGCCGTTCGGCGCGTCCGCGCCCCACATCCCTCTCACCCGTCCCCCCCCTCATCCCTCACCCCGCGCCCAGGAGTAGTCACTTGCAGGCAGCCGTCACCGTCACCCCCGCCCGGATACCCGAACTGCTGCTCGGGCTCGCGACCGTGCGGCCGGTGTTCCTGTGGGGAGCGCCCGGCATCGGGAAGTCCTCGCTGGTGCGGGAGTTCGCGGCCTCGCTGGGGCTGGAGTGCGTGAGCCTGCTCGGCACCCAGCTCGCCCCCGAGGACCTGATCGGCGTCCCGCAGATCCGCGACGGCCGCTCGGTGTTCTGCCCGCCCGAGGCCATCGCTCGCGACGAGCCGTACTGCCTGTTCCTGGACGAGCTGAACGCGGCGAGCCCCGATGTGCAGAAGGCGTTCTACTCGCTGATCCTGGACCGCCGGATCGGCGCCTACGAACTCCCCGAGGGTTCCCTTGTGATCGGCGCCGGGAACCGCGCCACGGACAACGCGCTGGCCCGCCCGATCGCCTCCGCGCTGGTCAACCGGCTCGCCCATGTCCATCTGGAGGCGTCCCCGAAGGACTGGCTGGTATGGGCGGCGGCGAACGGCGTCCACCCGTGGATCCAGGACCACCTCACCGACCGGCCCGACCATCTGTGGTCCAAGCCGCCCAAGACCGAGGAGCCGTTCTCAACCCCCCGCTCCTGGCACATGCTCTCCGACGCCCTGCACTCCTTCGGCCGCGACCTGGACGAGGAGACCCTCAAGGTGCTCGCCCACGGCATGCTCACCCCCGCCCACGCCACCGCCTTCCGCGGCTACGTCAAGATCGTGCGCAGCCGGTTCGGCATCGAGGCGATCCTCAAGGGCGAGGCCCACTGGCCGCACCGGGTCGAGGACCGCGATCTGCTCTACTACCTCGCCGACTCCTTCCGCGGACGCCTGGTCAAGGAACTCCCCGTGAGCAAGGAGCACATGTCGGCGAACGGGCGGCAGACCGCGTACCGCGCCAAGTCGCTGCTGGTGCAGCTCGCCGAGATCTCCGTCGAGGTCGCCCAGACCGTGATCGCCGCCGACGCCGACGGCAACCCCGTACTGCCCTCCTGGTTCCTGATCGAGGCGGCCCGGGACATGCCCCGGCTGGTGGAGGCCCGGCGGTGAGCCGGGCCAGGGCCGCCGGGCGCCGGAAACGGGACATCGCGGGCGAGGCGTTCGCCACGGGCCTGGCGGAGGTGATGGCCAACCCGGCCCTCCAGGCGGTGGATTTCGACCACTGCCGGGACGAGGACTGCGCCCTCGCGCCCCGCGACGGCCTCATCCGCGTCGACTCCGACGGCGTCCTGCACTCCCACCCCGACCGGCTCGCCGACCCGGGCGACTGGGCATGGGCCCTCGCGCACGCCGCCATCCATCTCGGCTTCGGGCAGGTCCCGGCCGCCAAGGGCCCGCGTGAGCAGCCCGACCGCTACGACCTCGCGGCCCGCTGCGCGGTCGTCAACCGCTTCCTGCTCACCTTTCCCATCGGCCGCACCCCCGAGGAACTGCCCGGCTCCTACCCCGACGGCGACGAGGAGCGGCTGGCCGCGCGCTGGCGCCGCACCGGCCTCCCGGCGGCCTACGCGCACTGCGGCACCGCCGGACCGGAACCCGACCTGCTGCTCGTCCCCTGGGAGAGCTGGTACGGGCAGCAGCCGCCCGACCGGCAGCTCGCCTTCGCCGACGCCCTCACCCGGACCATGTCCGCCGCCCTCGACCTCGCGGGCGGGCGTCGCGACACCCTGGACGGCGAACTCGCCCCGCGGCGGCCCTGGGAGCGCGCCCTCGGCTGGTTCGTCGCCTCCTACCCACTGCTCGGCGGCATCGCGGCCGGCATCGAGCTGATCGCCGACCCCGAACTGGCCCGCGCGCACGGCATCACGGTCGCCGCCGTCAACGCCGAGGCGGGCGAGATCTACGTCAATCCGCACCAGGCGCTGGACGACGAGGAATGGCGGTTCGTCCTCGCCCACGAGATGCTGCACGCCGCCCTGCGCCACGGCGACCGCCGCGGCACCCGCGACCCCTTCCTCTTCAATGTCGCCGCCGACTACGTCATCAACGGCTGGCTGTGCGAGATGCAGGTCGGCACCATGCCCGAAGGACTGCTCCACGACCCCGCGCTCGCCGGGCTGTCCGCCGAGGAGGTCTACGACCGGATCGCCGGCGACCTGCGCCGCGTCCGCCGGCTGTCCACCCTGCGCGGCAAGGGCACCGGCGACATCCTCGGCGGACCACTGGGCGCCCCGGGACCGTACGTCGACCTGGACGAGTTCTACCGGCGCGGCCTCGCCCACGGCTTCGACCTGCACACCACGCAGGACCGCGGCTATCTCCCCGGCGGTCTGATCGAGGAGATCCGCGCGCTCAGCCACCCGCCGCTGCCCTGGGACGCCCGGCTCGCCCGCTGGTTCGACGAGTTCGTGCCGCGCCCCGAACCCCTGCGCTCCTACGCCCGCCCCTCACGCCGCCAGTCGGCCACCCCGGACATCCCGCGCGCGGGCCGCCACTTCCCGTACGAGGACGTCCCGCGCTGCACCTTCGGCGTGATCCTGGACACCTCCGGCTCCATGGACCGCACCCTGCTCGGCAAGGCGCTGGGCGCCATCGCGTCGTACGCCGAGGCCCGGGACGTGCCCGCCGCGCGGGTCGTGTTCTGCGACGCGGCCCCGCACGACGCCGGATATCTGCCGGTCACCGAGATCGCCGGGCGGGTCCGGGTGCGCGGGCGCGGCGGTACGGTCCTTCAGCCCGGGATCGATCTGCTGCACCGCGCGGACGACTTCCCGCCCGGCGCGCCGGTGCTCGTGATCACGGACGGCTGGTGCGATGTGCTGCGGGTACGGCGCGAGCACGCCTATCTGATCCCCGAGGGCGCCCGGCTGCCGTTCACCGCCCGTGGCCCGGTCTTCCGGGTGCGCTGAGCCGGAGTGTGACGTAGCCCGGTGTTCCGGGTGCGCCGAGCCGGAATGTGATCGGATAGGGCGCGAGAAACGCACTCGTATGCGAAAGGAACCACCGTGGCCACCACGCGCTCCGCACACACCGTCTGGGAAGGCAATCTTCTCCAGGGCAGCGGCGTCGTCACCTTCGACTCCTCCGGCATCGGCGAGCAGCCGGTGTCCTGGCCGTCGCGTGCCGAGGCCGCCAATGGCAAGACCAGCCCCGAGGAGCTGATCGCCGCCGCCCACTCCAGCTGCTTCTCCATGGCGCTGTCGCACGCCCTGGCCGGCGCCGACACCCCGACCACCAAGCTGGTCACCTCGGCGGACGTCACGTTCCAGCCGGGTGAGGGCATCACCGGTATCCACCTGACCGTGGAGGGCACCGTGCCCGGCATCGACAACGACACGTTCGTCGCCGCCGCCGAGGGCGCCAAGGCGAACTGCCCGGTCAGCCAGGCCCTCGCCGGGACGACGATCACCCTCACGGCGAAGCTCGCCTGACCCTCGTACCACCGCGCACACGTCGTGCCGCATCCCGGCTCCAGGGGTGCGGCACCGTCGTTTCCGGGTGCTTCCGGGACAGATGCCGCATTGACAAGGCTTCGCGTGCGTTCTCTGCTGGAAGGGAACCGTCCGGTGGAAGTCCGGGAGTCCGGTGGGAGTCCGGTGGAAGGTGACAGTCATGGCACGCGCGGTCGGGATCGATCTCGGGACCACGAACTCGGTGGTCGCCGTCCTGGAGGGCGGT